>CAKTUT010000062.1 GCA_934621665.1 uncultured Oscillospiraceae bacterium
TGCGCCGTCTCATGCAGAATCTGACGCGCCGTTGGCGCTATAAAAAGCTCTTCAAGCTTTTTAACAGATTCTAGTATCAATCAGCCGTTGCCGCCATTCGTACCGTTGCCGTCTTCACTAAATCCAAACGGCGTGCTGAAGTCAAAACCGTATTCGGGAATCTGGCTGTAATCAGGCATCTGCTCCTGATTCTGGCTTTGATCCTGCTGTGCATCCTGCGTGGTGGACTGATTCAGCTCACTCTCACGCGGGCGCTGATCAAACGTGACCGTCAGATCAAGCTCCGCGCCGCCACGATAAACCTTCACCGTTGCCGTCTGGCCTGCACGGTATTCCTGAAGCGCTCCAAGCAGCTGTGTTCTGTTTTCAATCGTCTTATCGTCAAGGCCGATGATAATATCGCCCTGCTTCATGCCGGCCTTTTCGGCGCAGCTGCCCTCGTTGACGGATTCAACACGCGCGCCAACCGGCAGACTGTAGGTCTCGGCAACCGTGGAGTCGATATCCATAACCGTAATGCCAAAGTAGGCGCGATCCGTCACGTAGCCATTTTCTTTCAGCTCATAGACAATATGCAAAACATCGTTAATCGGAATAGCAAAGCCAATCCCCTCAATGGTCGTGCCGGTAGAGGTACTGCCGGAATACTTTGCGGTCGTCACGCCGACAACGTTGCCGTTCATATCAAACAGCGGGCCGCCGGAGTTGCCGGAGTTGATTGCCGCATCCGTCTGCATCATGTTGATCGGCGTGCCGTCGGTATTGATGCTGCGGTCAAGTGCGCTGATGTAGCCCTGCGTCATCGTAAAAGTTAACTCGCCAAGCGGATTGCCAATGGCAATAACCTCTTCTCCAACCACGATATCGTCGGTGTCGCCGACGGTTACGGTCTGAAGTCCGGTCGCGTCAATCTTCAAAAGCGCAACGTCGTTCATCTCATCCGTGCCGATGATCTCAGCGTCATACTCTGTGCCATCATACATTGCAACCTTTACGGTGTTCGCATCCGCCACAACGTGACGGTTCGTTACGATGTAGCCGTCATCCGTCAGGACAAAGCCCGTACCGGAACTGGAAACCGCAGCAGTCTGACCAAAGACATTGGTGGTAGACTCGGTGCGGATACCGACAACCGCGTTCACGTTCATGGCGTAAACCTGTGCAGGCGTCAGGGACTTGTCGCCGGTGTTGGTGGTGAGGTCGGTTGGCAGCGGAGACGAGACGAGCTGATAAGAGCCCTTGTTCTCGGTTTCTGCGTTCGCTGCGTCATCGGTCTGTGCCGGTTCTACCGGCTGTTCGGAAATTGCCGGCTGTGCATCCTCTGCGTTCTTCTTGGAAATGCCCTGAATTGCGTTGGTAATTACCGTACCGCCGATGCCCGCGACCAACGCAACCGCAACCATCAGCGCCGCCAGACGGCGGAAAGTCTTTTTATCTACCGAGCCACGGTCGTCTTTCCGCTCCGGTTCGCGGCGGTAGCTGTGATTCTGATTCTCATCGCCGCCGGACGGCTCAAAGGTGAAATTCATTTTGTCATTGTAATCCATAAATCTCGCTCCTTACTGCCGGAGGCGTTGATTTCCAACCGGCTTTATTTTATGATGCTATCCTAGCGCCGTTTTATGAAAAAAATATGACGATTCAAAAAACGGATTATAAACAAATTTCGCCCTTTTCTGTGAACACAACCTCCGGCTGCTCATCAATCATGTGGCTGACACGCTTGAGTGACAGTCGGCGGCGCATATACGGGTGGTAGCGGAACGATGTCTGGACAAACAACGCATCCTTGCCGATCTGCGCAATATTCGTCTTACAGCCCGCTTTTTCCATCAGCGACTTCACTGTCTCATAGGATGGCACGCTGTGCACAATGCGGCAAATCTCCGGCCAGAAGCGTTCAATGTCGCGCGGGTCAATGCCGTCGGTGATGGTATCCGGTGTATTGAGCTTGCGCACATCCGGCGCGAGCGCGCCATAGACGCGGTAAATTTCGTCCCAGTCACACCGCTCTTTCTGCGCGTGCACCGCACCAAGCGCCGCCAGACGCTCATAATACTTCAGGATAATCAGTGTCGCCACGCCAACATCCTCGCCGTGGAAGTTTGGCGTCTTGCCCTCCAAAAGCTCCATGCACTCCCAATAGTGCGCCAAGATGTGCTCCGTACCGCTTCCGGGGCGCGAGGTCTTGGTAAAGCTCATCGCAATACCGGTCATGAGAAGCGACTCAAAAATTGCGCCGGCCGTCTCCTCATCGTCCAGCGTCACCTTGTTGGCCATCGCCGCGATGCGGTCAGTCGCGTCGCGCGTCAGCTGCGCCACGCGCTCACAGTAGCTTTCGCCCGTCAGCAGATGCGACACCTGCCAGTCGATCAGCGCAATGTACTTCGCCATCATGTCGCCAAAGCCCGCCGATTTAAGCTGCGCAGGTGATTTGGCAAGGATTTTTGTGTCTGCAATGATCACCTCCGGGCACTTGGCCGGATACGTAATCTTAAAGTTTCCGCCAACAATCGGCGCGCTATAGGACGCAAAGCCGTCCATGCTGGGCGCAGTTGCAAACAGTGCCAGCGGCTTTTCTTTCCGTGCGCAGGCCAGACGGCATGGATCATGGATTGAGCCCGTTCCAACGGCCAGAACACCGTCCACGTCCGCCAGAAGTGTTTCTACTGCCTCCACATCCTCCATTGTTGCAACGCGCAGCGTGTCATAGATGCGCGTTGTCAGCGTAAAACCTGCAAGGCTCTCCAATACGCCGTCCGCCGCCGCAAGCGTGTCGCGGTCAGCCATCACAAGCAGGCGCTTGCCAAAGCCGTTGCGGCGCAGAATCTCACCTGTCTGCGGCGTGATGCCGCTGCCGATGGCAATCTCGTGGATGTCGCAGCTATGCTCTTCGCCGCAGGCACAGCCGTGATAATCGGAAATCAGTTTTTGAAAGTCCATATTCCATACTCCTGTTTTTCTTTAGGTTCGCTGTCATTTTACCGCATCACGATGCATTCATCAATCCAAAATGTCGCTTTGACGAAAAAATAGTAAAACGCCCGGCACAAGCCGGGCATTTATCCTATTTCTCTGCCTCTTGCTGCTTTGCACCACGCAGAAGGCAAATCGTATAGACCGCCAACACGTTGAGCAGCGCGATACGCGCCGCGTCTGCTGTGAAATACGTAATCAAATAGAGCAGTCTTGTGTGCAGAATCTGAACCGGCATAAGCTTTCCCATAAGCGGCAGAAAGCTCACAATCAGCAGCACCCACCCGATTCCAAGCAGCACCCATGCTCCTGTTGACGGTGCAAGCGTCTTTTTCGCAAAGCAGTGCGCTGTAACTGCACTCATAATCAGCAGCAGGAGCACCATCACCCATGCGATGACAAGGCGTGCATAGTTCATCTCATACGTAAAAATAAACGTCATCCGCACCAGCCGCCATGTGACACCGGTAGCCGCATACAAATACGCATATACACAGCCAATCACGCACCACGCGCACCAGAGGCCAGTATGCTTTCGCACAAACATACACACAAACCCGCACAGTAAGAACGGCGACGCAAGCAGCACTCCGACGAGCAAATCGCCAGCCAGCACGCACAGAAGCGTCACCAGCGCTGCCGTGCAAAGCAGAATCACTGCCGCAACGCGATTGTGCTGCGATGCAGAAGTCGGCGCAGCCGCACGCGTCTGCTGTCCTGCCGCGCCCAAGGCCGCCTCCTGCGCAGCAGGCGAGCTGTTCTCTCCGCGTACAAGCGCATCCAGAGACACGCCGAACAAATCGCTTATCCGAATCAGCTTATCCAGCTCCGGCACAGATGCGTCCGTCTCCCATTTGGAGATAGACTGGCGTGAAACGTCCAGCGCTTCGGCCACCTCGTTTTGCGACAGATTTTTCTGCGTCCGCAAACGGTAAATTGTTTCTCCCAGACTCATGGGTATTCCTCGCTTTCGTTCGTTTGCCCACAAGTATACCTGCTCTCACGCGAAAAAGCGACCAAGTGCGCTTGCTATTTGCGCAACCAACGGTTGCACCTGCATTTTTTGCACGTTCAGCTATTGTCCATTCCCACCAGACGGTTGAGCCAAGCAATATAGGCAGTGCTGTTGATCATATAGGGGTAGTTGATTACAACCAGATCGTCAACGCCCTGTTCAGCAGCAAACGATGTCAGATCCAGCGACGGCTTGCCGTCGCGGTTAAATTCACGCGGGTCGATCACGATAATCCTGCTGTAGTGGCTGGTGAGGAACGGCACAAATGCATTGCCATAGGACTCCTTGAGCACCATACACGTGCCGCCCTCCGCCGCGGACTCGATCACGCATACCGGTGTATCACCGCCGATAAAGCAGAGATATTTGTTGCTGGTGGAATCGGTCAGTCCCGTGTAGACCACGCTGATCTCTACACCATTTTCCAGTGATGTGTCAGCGTAGTATTTTGCGTGCGTCTCATAGATGGGCAGATAATACGTCAGATAGTCCGGGTTATCATAGAGCGTCTGGCTCTGCGGATAGCCGGAGGTAAACGTGTACATCGAGCCGACAAAACGGTCATATGTACCCGTTTCAAATTTGTCAAGCGTCACTGGCTCAAACCCGGCGCTCTCACAGAACGCCGTATAGGCATAGTACGCGCCAAGCTGCGTCCAGTGATGGTCGGTTCGGAAATAGATGTACTCATCCACATGGTCGCGCAGCGCCGCGTAAGCGTCTACCTTGACAACTGCGCTTTCCATCTGGGAATAGCAGTAGTCGATCATGTCTTTCTGGCTGTGTACGCCGGTGTGCATGCTCTCCGGCGAATAGAACTCACCGCCGTTCGGCGTAATCAGCGAAAACGTCCGCACATTCTTTCCAAGACCATCGGCCAGATTGTTGACCGCCTGCGCATAGCGCGCCATGATCTCCTCGCTGCCGGAGGGAATCTCCATTGCCCGCGTGCCAACCACAATCACGTTGCCCGCCCACTGCGCGTCCGACTCCGCCGGAACGTCAATCTCAGGTGCGATATCCTCCGCAGGTGTCTCCGGCTGCTGCGCATCCGGCATCTGATCGTCCGGCAACTGCGTATTGTCAGGCGTTTGCGTCTGATCCGGCTGTGTATCATCCGGCTGCGGCGTTTGCGTGTCCGGTGTTTGCGTCTGCGCATCGTTTTGCGCATTCTGCGCCGCGTCAAGCGACTCGCCACCAAGCTCTGCGCCGCTCGGACCGTTGATAATCAGAACGCTGTCCTCATCCGTTCCGGAGAAATAATAGAACTTGTTAAGCGACCGGTTCAGCTTTAAAAGTGCCTCACGCCCGGGGAACGTATCGGAATAATAGGTTTCAACTGCTGAGATGTAACTGCCGTCCAGCAGTCCTGCAACGGTGAACTTCGGCTGCTCCGCCAGCTTTTTGTTTTCAAGTGCCGAGAATGTTGCGTCCTTGTCCACCAGCGAATAAACGCCGACCGCCAGCATCAGTGCCAGCACAATGCAGAGCAGAACCGTATATAGTTTTCTCATCGTCCCGCCCTCCTTTAAAAGCGCAGATACAGGAACGCGTTGAACGTCGTTCCCACAAGCGCGATGGTGGAAAGCGCCAGAAGCGCCAGATCAAATATATACGTCACGATCACATATGCGCGCTGCTTTGCGCTCCCGGTGTGCTTGTCAGCGCAAAGGATGGCGAAGCCCTCACCGATCATCCGTGGGAGCGGTGTGCTGCCAATGGCGCACGCAAGGATCAGCGGCAGATTGTTTGTAAATGCGATGCGCGTCTGCGCGTTGGTAAAGCCAGTCCCCTGCGCGCCAAACATCACTGCAAAGCTCTGTCCAAGCCGCGCCGTATCGGTAAAGTAGAAGATGTTCCAACCAATCAGAATCAACAGCAGCGTGACAATATGCCGTACCGGCGACGGCACGCGGCGAAGCGGCTCTTTTGCCAGCTTCTCCGCCGTCAGCAGCACAAGGAAGTAAACGCCCCAAAGCACAAAGTTCCAGCTCGCGCCGTGCCACAGGCCGGTCAGCGTCCATACAATTGCCAGATTCAGATACATATGACGGCGGTTGCCGCCAAGCGGGATGTAGACATAATCCCGGAAGAACGTGCTGAGCGAAATATGCCACCGCCGCCAGAAATCGGTGATGGACTTTGCCATATACGGCAGATTGAAATTCTCCGGATACTTAAAGCCAAAGATGCGTCCCATGCCGATAGCCATATCGGAATAACCGGAAAAGTCAAAGTAGATCTGGAACATATACAGCAGCACGCCGAGCCATACACCGGCTGTTGTCTGCGCGGCAAGATTGCCGTCCAACAGCTGCGACGCAGCCTTTCCCGCGTAGTCGGCAATCAGAACCTTTTTCGCAAGACCGATGCAAAGACGTGTGAAGCCGTAAAAAATTTCCTCCGGATCGGTTTTCCGGTCAGCCATCTGCTGTTCCACATCGGCATAGCGGACAATCGGGCCAGCAATCAGCTGTGGAAACAGCGAAACATACAATAGAAATAGCCAGAACGAACGCTGAACGACTACTTTTCCGCGATATACGTCAACAATATAGGAAAGAATCTGGAATGTAAAAAACGAGATGCCAATCGGCAGCGCAATCTCCGGCATTGGAAGCGAAAGTCCAAGCGCATTCAGATTTTCCACCACGAAGCCTGCGTATTTGAAAATTGCAAGACATCCAAGATCAAATACCAGCGCCAGCACCAACAGAAGCTTCTTCTTCCCCTGCTGCATCAGCAGTCCCATCGCCCAGTTGACCAGCGCCATGGCCGCCATCAAAAATACGTACACCGGCTCGCCCCACGCGTAGAACAGAATGCTGAATACAATCAGCACCACATTTTTCGCTTTCAGACTGGGCATCAGAAAGTACAGCAACACACAAGACGGCAAAAACAGATATAAAAACGTCAAACTGGAAAAGACCATAACACACCGCTCCGGAAGAAAAATCAATTTACATAAAAATTTTACATAAGAACATATTTAATCTATCAGAAGCGCTTTTCAAATGCAAGTCATTTTTCGTCCAAAAAGCGTAAAAGTTGACACTCACCCCTATGTAAATTCTGCCAGTGCCGCCGGAATTTACATTTATGTGCCATCGTCAAAAATCACACCTTGCGTTCGCGGCAGGAGCATGGTATAATAATGTTGTTTTATGTGGGATTTTTCGTTATTACACGATCAAACCAATCAGGACGGTGAATTTTCGTATGCTGGCAATCGAACGAAAAAATGAAATTCTGGGAAAGCTGCGCGCAGAGCAGCGCGTTTTGGTCAGTGAATTGGCCGCACACTACGGTGTAACGGAGGAAACCATCCGCCGCGACCTGGACAAGCTGGAAAAGGAGGGCTACGCCACCAAGACCTACGGCGGCGCCATCTGGGGCAACAGCACCAAAACAGACCTATCGTATACCATCCGGAACAAAACAAACGTCGAGGCTAAAAACGCCATCGCCGAGCTTGCAAGTCAGCTTGTTGAGGACGGCGACCATCTGATGCTAGATGACAGCTCCACGTCGCTGTATGTGGCAAAACGGCTGAAAGAGAAAAAAGCGCTGACGCTGATTACAAACTCCGTCGAGCTGGTGGCGGAGCTTGCAAACGTTGAGGGCTGGACAATTATGTTGACCGGCGGCCGCCTGAAGCCGGAATCGCTTGCGCTGGTGGGCAACCAGACACTGGAGATGCTGCGTTCGTTCCACGTGGACAAGGTACTCTTCTCGTGCAAGGGCATTGACCCCGATGCCGGCATCACCGACTCCAGCGAGTTTCACGCCCAGACGAAGCAGGCCATGATGCGCGCAGCCAAGCGCCGCATTCTTGTGCTGGACGGCACAAAGTTTGACAAGGTGTCGTTTGTGGAGATTGCGCCGCTGCGCGACGTGGATACGGTCATTACCAATGTATGCCCGCCTGAGTTTTGGCAGCAGTATTTCCGCGATGCGGGTATCACGCTGCTCTATCCGAAGAAATGAGTGCGTGAAAGCGCCCATGTGCAAAACAGCCACGGCAGACTCTACCGTGGCTGTTTTTGTATCCAGTTACTTCTCAGCAAAGCAGGCCAAGTGATGATCTGCAATTTGGAGGGCTTATGAAGCAAGTATTATTAAGCGCAGACGGCAAAATCAGCCTTTCGTGACGCCGGTTGTCCCGTTTAATTTTCAGCGCTTTACCTTTTTTCTTTCCGTAAAGTAGTCTTTTGTCAGCTTTGCCACAACGCCAGACAGCGCGAACAGCGCAATGAAGTTCGGAATTGCCATCAGGCCGTTGAATGTATCGGCAATGTCCCACACCACATCGAGTGAAGCAACCGCGCCGACCACGATCACAATGATAAACGCCACCTGATAGCCCTTTGCAAATTTCAAGCCGAATAGATACTGCGCACAGCGGCTTCCATAGAGCGACCAGCCCAGCACCGTAGTAAACGCGAACAGCATCAGCGCCAGCGCCACAAACACGGACGCAAACTTCTGGCCAAAAATGGTAGCAAACGCCGCCGTAATCAGCTCCGAGCCGACTTTCTGGCCGAACGTAATCTCCACACCGCTGCAAATAATCGTCAGCGCCGTCAGCGTGCAGATTACGATCGTATCGGCAAACACCTCAAAGATACCGTAAAGTCCCTGATCGACCGGACTTTTCGTCTCCGCTGCCGCGTGCGCAATCGCTGCCGAGCCAAGACCGGCCTCGTTGGAAAACGCGCTTCGGCGCAGTCCCCAGACAACCGTCTGCCGCAACGCAATGCCAGTCGCAGCGCCTCCGATCGCTTTGGGGTTAAACGCAGACGAGAAAATCTTTCCAAATGCGCTCCCGATGTCTCCGGCGTGTCCAAAAATCACGGTAAGCGAAAACAGAATATACAGGATACTCATGGCCGGAATCAGCTTTTCCGCCACCGCGCCAATGCGTTTGATGCCGCCAAAGAGAATCAGCGCAACAAGCCCCGCCAGAATCAAGCCGAAAATCAGATTCAGCACACCACGCTCCCCTGCCGCAGCCGGGTCAAACGCGTCAATGGCGTCGTTAAGAGAGCCGACGATGGAATTGACCTGCGACATATTGCCGATGCCAAACGACGCAAGCGCCGCAAATACGCAAAACAGCACGCCGACCCACTTCCAGCCCTCACCAAGGCCGTTTTTGATATAGTACATCGGACCGCCAACCCAGTCACCCTTTGCGTCGCGTTCACGATATCGAATGGAAAGCGTCACTTCGGAATATTTGATAATCATCCCAAGTAATGCCGCCAGCCACAGCCAAAACACCGCGCCATAGCCGCCAAGGGCAATTGCCTGCGACGTACCAACGATGTTGCCCGTGCCAACCGTTGCAGCCAGTGCCGTTGTCACCGCCTGCAATGGCGTGACAGCACCATGGCCTGCCTCCTGCGGCTGAAA
>CAKTUT010000063.1 GCA_934621665.1 uncultured Oscillospiraceae bacterium
CCAATCGTTGATTTGTCAACAAGCTATTTTCTGCCGCGCGTTTGCCGAAATGTGTTCTCCCCTATTTGCTCCCCCCCCAGCAAAACAACGCCGAAGTCCAATCGGACTTCGGCTTTTTTGGTGGGAATGGCGGTTTTAGCCGCCGAGGTAAGCCTTTTTCACAGAGTCGCTTTCCAAAAGCTCCTTGCCGCTTCCGGCAAGGACGATGCGTCCCGTCTCCAGAACATAGCCGCGGTCGGCGACAGACAGCGCCGCCTGCGCGTTCTGCTCAACCAGCAAAATGGTTGTTCCGGCTGCGTGCAGCTCGCGGATGATGTCAAAAATCTGCTCTACCAGCAGCGGCGCAAGACCCATCGACGGCTCATCCAGCATCAGAAGCTTTGGGTGTGACATCAGCGCGCGGCCCATGGCCAGCATCTGCTGCTCACCGCCGGAGAGCGTGCCCGCAATCTGCTTACGGCGCTCCTCCATGCGCGGGAAGCGCTTGAACACGTCGGCAATGTCGGCGTCCAGCGAGGATTTCGGCTGCGTGTACGCGCCCATCTCCAGATTTTCTTCTACCGTCATTTGCAGGAAAATTCGCCGTCCCTCGGGAACCTGCGCAAGTCCCCGCTCGACGATTTTGTGCGGCGCAACGCCCTTGAGATCGTGATCTTCAAAGATCACACTGCCGCTGCGCGGATGAAGAAGTCCGGAAACCGTGTTCAGAACCGTGGATTTGCCCGCGCCGTTTGAACCGATCAGCGTGACAATCTCACCGGGATCGACGTGAAATGAAACGTCCTTGACGGCGTGGATGCTGCCGTAGTAGACATGAATGTTGTTGACTTTCAGCAGTGCCATCGCTTACGCCTCCTTTTGCTTGCCGAGATACGCCTCGATAACGGCGGGATTGGCCTGAATTTCTGCCGGCGTGCCCTTGGCAATGATCTTGCCGAAGTTCAGCACGCAGATGCCCTCGCAAATGCCCATGACCAGATTCATATCGTGCTCGATGAGCAAAATTGCAATCTGGAACATATCGCGGATTTTTACGATATTTTCCATCAGCTCCGCCGTCTCCGACGGGTTCATACCGGCTGCCGGCTCGTCAAGCAGCAGCAGGCAGGGGTTTGTTGCCAGTGCGCGCACAATCTCCAGCCGGCGCTGTGCGCCATAGGGAAGCGACCCCGCCTTGTGCTCGGCCAGATCCTGCATATCAAAAATGCTGAGTAGCTCAAGCGCGCGCTCCTTTTCGATGCGCTCGCTGCGCCAGTACTGCGGCAGGCGGAACATGGCCGTGGCCAGATTGTAGTGCGTCTCGTTGTGCAGGCCGATCAGGACGTTGTCCATCACGCTCAGTTCCTTAAACAGGCGGATGTTCTGGAATGTACGGGCAATGCCCATGCGGTTGACTTGAATGGTGTTCTTTCCGGCGGTGTCGATGCCGTCCAGCAGAATCGTACCACGCGTGGGCTGATAGACCTTTGTCAAAAGGTTAAAAACGGTGGTTTTGCCTGCGCCGTTTGGGCCGATCAGGCCGGAAATTTCCGTCCGGCCAAGGGCAATATCAAAGTCGCTGACGGCGCTCAGACCGCCAAAATCAATGCCAAGGTGACGCGTTTCCAAAATTGGGCGGCGGTTGATGTCGCGCTCGGGAAGCATATTCGGCGACGTCATCGGCACAAGCTTTGTCTGGGGACGAATGGGCTTATTCATTTGCCGCGCCTCCTTGCTTTAATTCTTTTTTGCTCTTTCTCAGATTTGGACGGAAGATGGCGTTGAGCGCTTTTTCCAGAATGCGCGAGAGCGAGAAGTCATAGCTGCCGAGCAGTCCCTTCGGCCGGAAGATCATCATGATGACCAGCGCCAGTGAGTAGGCAACCATTCGATAGTCGGCAACCGAGCGGAGCAGCTCCGGCAGGACAGTCAGCACCGTGGCCGAAAGGATCGAGCCGAGCATTGAGCCCATACCGCCAAGGACGACCATGACAAGGATTTCAATCGACTTCATGAACTTGAACGTAGAGGGATAGAGCGAGCCGAGATAGCCGGCATACAGGCAGCCCGCAATGCCCGCCAACATGGCCGACAGCACAAACGCCATCGTCTTATAGTAGGTAGTGGGGATGCCGACGCTCTCAGACGCAATTTCATTTTCGCGGATGGAGAGGATTGCGCGGCCGTGGCGCGACTTCATCACGGTATGGATCACAACGCAGGTGAGCACCACGCAGATAAACACCAGCGTAAACGAAGAATACTTGGGGATGCGCTTGAGGCCGGCCGCGCCATAGGTAAACCCAAAGCCCAGAATTGAGTCAATGTTCGTCAGTACAACGCGGATAATCTCTCCAAAGCCCAGCGTAATGATCGCCAGATAGTCACCGCGCAGGCGAAGCGCCGGGATGCCGATGATCAGGCCGAAAATACCAGCCACAACAGCGCTGAGGATAATGGCAATCACGACATAGGGAATAACGGCCGCCGTCTCGCCCGCTTTCAGCAGCTCTGCGGCGGGCGTCGCTTTCATAAAGATACCGGCGGCATACGCGCCAACAGCCATAAAGCCCGCGTGGCCGAGTGGAAGCTGCCCAAGGTAGCCGGTGGCCATGTTCAGCGACACGGCAAGGATGATATTGATGCCGACCGTGGTGAGAATGCCCACCCAGTAGTTCGTAATGACGCCCTTTGCAATCAGCGCGGTAAACGCGAACCACAGCGCCACAATCAGCGCAAGGTTAATGAGATAGCGCAGCGGCATAGGGATGCGGATTGGCGTATTGCGCCGCTCGGCGGCGGTTTTCTTTTTCATCTTCCGCACCTCCTCAGACCTTTTCCGTAACCTTGTGACCCAGAATGCCGGTGGGCTTAATGAGCAGCACAAAGATCAAAATTGCAAACACGACGCCGTCTTTCCACACGGAAAGACCAACCGCTGCAACCAGCGCCTCCAGCAGACCGATGGCAAACCCGCCGATCATTGCGCCGGGGATGGAGCCGATTCCGCCAAGGACGGCCGCGACGAACGCTTTCAGGCCGAGCATCGAGCCCATGGTGGGCGATGCCTGCGAGTAGGCGCACAGGTAAAGCACCGAGCCGATACCGGCCAGCGCCGAACCGACCGCAAAGGTAAAGGAAATGGTCTTGTTCAGGCTGATGCCCATCAGCTGGGCTGCGCCCATGTCCTCCGACACGGCGCGCATTGCCTTGCCAAGGCGCGTTTTCTGAACCAGCATGGTCAGCGCAACCATGGAAACCACAGTCACGGCAATGGTGACGATGGCGGTATAGCTGATGGTGATGCCGCTTCCAAGCGTGACGCTGCCGGGGATAATCACGTCCATACTCTTGGTATCCGCGCCGAACAGCAGCTGTGCGCCATTTTCCAGCAGGAATGAGATACCGATGGCCGTAATCAGAAGCGAAAGACGCGGCGCGGAGCGCAGCGGCGTGTAGGCGACCTTTTCAATGACCACGCCAAGCAGCGTGCTGGTCAGAATCGCCAGAATGACGGACACGATGGGATGCAGGTGGAACGCGGTCATGGCATAAAACGCGGTGTAGGCGCCAACCATGATGATATCGCCGTGTGCAAAGTTGAGCAGCAGGATGATACCATAGACCATGCTGTAGCCCAGCGCAACCAGCGCATAGACCGAACCGGTCTGTAAGCCGTTAATCAACTGGGAAATCAGAAGAGACAAGTGCCTCACTGCCTTTCGTTTTAGAATACTGCGTCCGTTGACAAGGGCACGCGCATCTGCTCTTGTCAGCCGACGCAACGCGGCATTTTATGTTATGCCGCCGGGATGCGCGGGTGCTCCGGCACGGCACAGGGCGGGAAGCATGCTTCCCGCCTGCGCCGGTTTTGCCGGAGTCACAATTCAAAATCGGTGTATTTCTCTTTTAAATATCAGGCCGCCGAAAAAGCTTAGTACATTTCCTTAAAGACTTCCTCGCCACCGGTCAGCTCGATAATGGCAACAGACTTGATGGGGTTGTTGTTGTCATCGAACGAATACGTACCGGTGATGCCCTCAACGCCGCTCATGGTCTTGATGGCGTCGATGACAGCCTGCTTATACTCCTCCGTGCCGGCCGTCAGACCTGCATCCTCAGCAGCCTTCAGGCCGTAGGCCATCAGCATTGCCGCATCGTAAGCGAGCGGCGCAAACATGTTGGGGACTTCGTCCACATCAAAGGTCTCGCAGTAGTCCTTTTCAAACTGTGCAACGGAATCCGTGCCGGGCGCGTAGCCGGAGCAGTAGACAGTACCCTCCAGATCCTCTGCGGAAGCGTAATCCTTGACCGAGCCAAAGCCGTCGCCGCCAAGGAACATTGCGGTGCAGCCTGCCTGACGGGCAGCCGTGATGGCAAGACCAGCTTCACCATAGTAGATCGGGCAGAACACAACGTCGGGGTTCTTTGCTGCAATGTTGGTCATCTGGGCTTTGAAGTCCTTGTCGCCGGTTGCGAACGCTTCGGTTGCAACAATCTCGAGGCCGAGCTTTTCTGCTTCTTCCACGAATGCGTTCTTCAGACCCTCGGAGTAGTCGCTGCCGGTTTCATAGAACACAGCGGCGGTCTTGGCGCCAACCTTTTCAGCCGCGTACTCGGCCATTTTCTGACCCTGGAACGGGTCGATGAAGCAGGCGCGGAACACGTTGGTACGAACCTCACCGGTATCCTCCATGACGGTGACGCCAGCAGCGGTGGCGGAAGCGGTAATCTGGGGCATGTTGTCCTCATAGGTCGCGTCTGCCAGTGCAATGGTCGTGCCGGTCAGAACCGAGCCGACAACGGCGGTAATGCCGTTTTCCTTGGCCAGATTGTAGGCATTGACAGCCTCAACGCCGTCGCCCTTGTCGTCATATTCCTTGACAACGACTTTCTTGCCGTTGATGCCGCCGTTCGCGTTCAGCTGATCGAAATACAGCATAACTGCGTTGCGGACGGGAATGCCGTACTGGGCATAGTCGCCGGTGGTGTTGCCGATGAACGCGATGGTGATTTCACCGTCGGCGGCGGCGTTATCAGCGGCCGGAGTCTCATCTGCGGACGAGTTATCAGACGCGGGGGTGTCGGTGGACTGTGCGGGCTTGGATGCACAGGCGCTCAGACCGCAAATCAGCATTGCGAACACCAGTACGAAACACATGACATTACGGAACTTTTTCATTTTGCTTACCTCTTTTTGATATATTTTTCAGCTGAAAAACCAGCGTGAAAGCAGATGATAATAAATAAGAAAACGGCTCTGCCAAATCAGCAGAGCCGCTTGTGACGGTTTTTATGCCGCTGTGCGCTTTCGCGCCGCGAACACATTGCTGTTTGGCATACTATGAAATTTTACCGCTACCAGAGCCCATACGAGCAGGCTAATCAGCAGGCCGCCAAGGCCGATGATAATGGTAATCATAATCAGGGAAATAAAAATGGACACAGCCAGAATGGCCGTGTCCAGAATAATCTCGAAAGCAGACGTTGCAGTTGTTGCACAGCAAGCAGCCGGTGCAGCGCAAGCCGCATCGGTGGCATGATCAGAAGTAGACTGGAAAGCATAAAACCGTGTCATCGCTGCGACTCCTTTCTGCGAATGTCCTTTAAGTTGGCATCATTTTAATGCTTTGCGCTGCAAAAGTCAAGGGAAAATTTCATGGTGTTTTTTATAGTTTTGCACAGATACTCCGCATTCATTATGTTGTAATTGCACAAAAAACTGCATTGTGCGAAAAAAACGCGTAAAAATCGAAATTTCCGCTTGACAAACCGAAATTTCTTTTGTAGACTACGGGCAACAATTGAACTTCGCAAAAGACGATGAAGAGAAGAGTACGCACGGAGATACGTCAAAGAGAGCCCCGGCTGGTGAAAAGGGGTACGAAAGGCTGTGCAGAACATGGTCTCGGAGTTGCGCACCGACTGCGCCAAGGCGCACAAGGCTGCGACGGGAGCGCCCGTCATCGCGCAGGAGTGTGTTGGCACTTCATAAGGCTGTCTGTGTGAGCAGACGGCGAACCAAGGTGGTATCGCGGCGTGAAAACGTTCGCCCTTGATGCAATGTGCATCAGGGGTTTTTTTATTCCCCAAAATGATGGAATCGAGGAATTTATTTGTAATGAGTGAAAGCATCATTCAGATCCGGCACTTAAGTAAAGAATTTGACGGCGGCGCGGTGCACGCGCTTCAGGACATCAGTCTTGACATCAAAAAGGGTGAAATCTTCGGCATCATCGGCCTGTCCGGCGCGGGCAAATCCACGCTGGTACGCTGCATGAACCTGTTGGAAAAGCCCACAAGCGGCGAGATTCTGGTCAACGGTCAGGATCTGACAAAGCTGAGTGAAAAAGAGCTTCGCATCATGCGCCGCAAGGTCGCCATGATCTTCCAAAGCTTTAACCTTTTGATGCAGCGCACGTGCTTAAAGAACATCTGCTTCCCCATGGAGATTGCGGGCGTTCCCACAGCCAAGGCCAAAAAGCGCGCAGCCGAGCTTCTGGAGCTGGTTGGGCTTTCGGAAAAGGCCGACGCGTATCCCGCGCAGCTGTCGGGCGGCCAAAAGCAGCGCATTGCCATTGCCCGCGCGCTGGCAACCGATCCGGAGGTGCTTCTTTGCGACGAGGCAACCTCGGCACTTGACCCTACCACAACTGCTTCCATTCTGGCGCTTTTAAAGGAGCTCAACCGCAAGCTCGGCGTGACAGTCATTATTATTACGCACCAGATGAGCGTGATTGAAGAGGTCTGCTCCCGCGTGGCGATTCTCGACAACGGTGTGGTCGCCGAGCAGGGCGAGGTGGAGGCCATCTTCTCCAACCCCGCCACCGACGCCGCCCGCCGTCTGGTCTATCCCGCCGGCGTCAGCTCTCAGCAGTATCCGCCCACATCACGCGCCGTGCGCATCTCGTTTAACGGCAGCGCCGTGTATCAGCCGCTCATCGCCTCGCTTGCCATTGACTGCGGCGTAAAGCTGAGCATTCTTGCCGCCGACACACGCAGCATCGAGGGAAAAACATTCGGCACAATGGTCTTGAGCCTGCCGGACAATCCAAACGACGCGGCCAAGGCGCTGAGCTATCTTCGTGCACAGCACAATATTACAGTAGAGGAGGTTGAAAAGCCGTGAGTACCATTGCAGAGATTTTTTCCGCAGCATTCTGGTCGTCCTACGGCAGCTTGATGCTGAAGGAGACCGGCAATACGCTGGTCATGCTGGGCATCTCCACGTTTTTCGCCTATCTCATCGGTCTGCCGCTTGGCGTACTGCTGACGCTGACCGGAAAGAACGGCATCCGGCCGAATAAGCCGGTCAATCAGGTGCTCGGCTGGATCATCAACATCGGCCGCTCGCTTCCGTTCATGATCCTGATGTGCTCCATCACCGGTTTCACCCGCCTGATCGTCGGCACCTACATCGGCGTTCGCGGCGCAATCGTGCCGCTGGTCGTCTCCGCCGCGCCGTTTGTGGCGCGCATGGTGGAAAGCTCGCTGTCTGAGGTAGACGGCGGCGTTGTAGAGGCCGCGCAGTCGATGGGTGCGTCTCCCCTGCAGATCGTCTGCAAGGTCTACCTGCCGGAGGCCGTTCCATCGCTGGTGCTCGGCGGCTCAATTTCCATTATTACCATCCTCGCCTATACGGCCATTGCCGGCGCCATCGGCGCAGGCGGCCTTGGCGATCTGGCGCTGCGTTATGGCTATCAGCGAAAAATCGCGTCGGTCAATCTCGTCACGATCATTCTTCTGATTGTCCTGGTGCAGATCATTCAGTCCGTGTTCAGCCGCCTGTCAACCAAAATTGACAAGCGGATAACAAAAGAAAGCCCAGACAAAAAAGCAGCCTGACTTTCACGCAACATTTCTCATTGGAGGTAACAAACATGAAAAAGAACATTATTGCCCTCGCCCTTGCGCTGGTTCTGTGCCTTGGCCTGACCGCCTGCGCAGCCAAGCCCGAAACCGTCACCCTTAAGGTTGCAGCATCCGCTACGCCGCACGCCGAAATCCTGGCTCAGGTAAAAGATACCCTCGCAGAACAGGGCATTGATCTGATTGTCACCGAATACGGCGACTACATCGTTCCCAACACCGCTGTGGAAGACGGCCTTGAGAACGCCAACTATTTCCAGCATCAGCCGTACCTCGATCAGTTCAACGAAGAAAACGGCACGCATCTGGTCAGCGTCGCTGCTATCCATTACGAGCCGTTCGGCATCTATCCCTGCAAGACCAAGAGCCTTGACGCCATCCCCGACGGTGCAACCGTTGCCGTCCCCAACGACGCCACCAACGAGGCTCGTGCGCTTCAGCTGCTTGAAGCCAACGGCCTGATCACGCTGAAAGAGGGCGCTGGCCTGAATGCAACGCCCAACGATATCGTTGACAACCCTCACAACCTGCAGTTCCTTGAGCTGGAAGCTGCAATGCTCCCCACCGTCACCACCGAGGTTGATCTGGCTGCCATCAACGGCAACTACGCGCTGCAGGCCGGCTTCTCCTCCGCCAAGGACGCAATCGCGCTGGAGGATCCCGATTCTGAGGCTGCGCAGACCTTTGCAAATGTGATCGTCGTCAAGGAAGGCCACGAGAATGACCCCGCCGTCAAGGCACTGGTTGAGGCGCTCAAGTCCGACGCTGTCCGCGACTACATCAACAACACCTATAACGGCAACGTTCTGCCCATCTTCTAATTTCTAGGGCAGCACCGCAGAAAGCGCTCCGCAGGTTCTCCTGCGGAGCGCACTTTTTGTAGACATTCCGCCCTGTGCGCCTGCTTGCCGGCAAATGCCGCGATTGCATTTTCCCACTTTCCGCAGTATAATAAGGAAAAATCTTAGGAGGAATTACTATGATCGCTCTTGCATCTGACCACGGCGCATTTGATTTGAAAGAAGCCATCAAGGCGCATCTGGACGCACGCGGCCTTGCGTATAAGGACTTTGGCTGCTATGACAAGTCCAGCTGTGACTATCCCGACTTTGCCGGCCCGGCGGCTAAGGCTGTGGCCTCCGGCGAGTGTGAAAAGGGCATTGTCGTGTGCACCACCGGTATCGGCGTTTCCATCACGGCCAATAAGGTAAAGGGCGTGCGCTGCGCGCTGCTTGGCGATTTGATGTCCGCGCGGCTGACGCGTGAGCACAACGATACCAACATGATGGCCATCGGCGCGGGTGTAACCGGTGAAAAGCTGGCGCTTGAGATTGTGGACACATGGCTGGACACGCCGTTCTCCGGAGAGGCGCGCCATCAGCGCCGCATTGACAAGATGATGGCTCTGGAAAACGAATAACTGTTAAATCAAACGGCCGCTCCCACGGGAGCGGCCATCACTCTGCCGAAAAACCTCGTAGAGTTCCGCCGCGCACGGCGGAATAA
>CAKTUT010000064.1 GCA_934621665.1 uncultured Oscillospiraceae bacterium
GCGCTTTTACGATGGCAAGACGCAGATGGAGGTAGCGCGGCAGGTTGGCATCTCGCAGGCGCAGGTGTCACGGCTTGAGAAAAACGCCATCAGCTCCATCCGGCGCGCAATTACGCCGTCCTGACGCGCCTTTTGTCATACGCTCCGCGCAGGGGTCATAGCCTGTAGGGAATATGATTTGCGGAGGCGATGGGTATGGTCAATCGGTTTTCACAGCTCCGGAACAAAGAGGTGATTCTCATCTGCGAGGGATGCAGGCTCGGTTATATCCGCGATCTGTCGGTGGAGCTTGAGACAGGAAAGGTTGTCAGCATCATTGTTCCGGGGCCGTGCCGGTTTTTGGGGCTGTTTGGGCGGGAGGACGATTACGTCATTCCGTGGGCGTGCATCCGCCGGATTGGAGACGATATCATTCTTGTGGACGGCCCTGTGCCGGAGTGGCGCGTGCAGCGAAAGCGCAAGGGGCTGTTTTAAGCAAATAAACTGCAAAATCCATGAGAAAATTTGCAAAAAATACTTGCATCCGGCATGGCTTTTCGCTATAATATTCGAGCGCGTGCAAAGCGCGTAATCAACTCACACACCCGGTGATTTCCTTTCCGGTGCCCGCAAGGGTGGGGAGGAAAGATGATCGGGGTGGAGGAAAAACAAAAGGAGATTTTCAAATGGCAGTCGTATCTATGAAGCAGCTGCTGGAGGCTGGCGTACACTTCGGTCATCAGACCCGTCGCTGGAACCCCAAAATGGCAACCTACATCTACACCGAGCGCAATGGTATCTACATCATTGACCTGCAGAAAACCGTTAAGAAGCTGGAAGAGGCTTATTCCTTTGTCCGTGAGCTGGCAGCCAACGGCGAGAACATTCTGTTCGTTGGCACCAAGAAGCAGGCGCAGGACGCCATCAAGGAAGAGGCTGAGCGCGTTGGTCAGTACTATGTCAACGCCCGTTGGCTGGGTGGTATGCTCACCAACTTCCGCACCATGCGCACCCGTATCGACCGTCTGGCACAGCTGAAGAAGATGGAAGCCGACGGCACGTTCGCAATGCTCCCCAAGAAAGAAGTCATCAAGCATCAGGGCGAGATCGCCAAGCTTGAGAAGTATCTGGGCGGCGTGAAGGAAATGAAGAAGCTCCCCGGCGCTCTGTTTATCGTTGACCCCCGCAAGGAGCACAACGCAATTGCAGAGGCTCGCAAGCTGCACATCCCCATCGTTGCAATCGTTGACACCAACTGCGACCCCGATGAGGTCGATTATGTCATCCCCGGCAACGATGACGCAATCCGCGCCATCCGTCTGATCGCCGCTACCATGGCCAACGCTGTTGTTGAGGGACGCCAGGGCGAGGAGAACACCGAAGCTCCCGCAGCCGAGGCTGCTGAAGCACCCGCTGCTGAATAAGTTTTGTAAACCATAAATGCCCGCCGCATGACGGGCACTTTTCAAAAGAATCCAATATATACAGGAGGATATTACAATGGCATTTACTGCTGCTGATGTCAAGAAACTGCGTGAAATGACCAACGTCGGTATGATGGACTGCAAAAAGGCGCTGACCGAGACCGACGGCGATATGGACAAGGCAGTCGAATGGCTGCGCGAAAAGGGTCTTGCAAAGGCTGCCAAGAAAGCCAGCCGTATTGCGGCTGAGGGCATGGCCTACGCAACCGTCTGCCCTGAGTGCGGCGTTGGCGCTGTCGTCGAGGTCAACTGCGAGACCGACTTCTGCGCGAAGTCCGCTCCGTTTGTTGAGTTCGTCAAGGATATCTGCAAGGTCGTTCTGAATGACAATCCCGCAGATGTCACCGCTCTGACCGAGTGCAAGTATCCCGGCACGGAGCTGAAGGTTTCCGAGGTTCTGCCGGAGAAAGTTATGTCCATTGGCGAAAACCTGCAGATCCGCCGCTTTGCCCGCTTCGACAAGAACACTTCCGTGGCCTATGTCCATGCCGGCGGTAAGATTGGCGTTCTGGTCAACCTGGCCGTTGAGGGCGGCATCGACGCCACCAACATCGGCAAGGATATTGCCATGCAGATCGCTGCTCTGAACCCCCGCTTCTGGGACAAGAGCCTTGTCACCGATGACGTCATCGAGGAAGAAAAGAAAATTCTGGTTGCCCAGATGGACAACGATCCCAAGATGGCTTCCAAGCCCCAGCAGGTCAAGGAAAAGATTGCCGCTGGCAAGCTGAACAAGTTCTATGAAGAGAACTGCCTGCTCCAGCAGCCGTTCGTTAAGGACGGCAGCGTTTCCGTTGAGCAGTACATGAACGCCGCTGCCAAGGAGCTTGGCGGTAAGGTCACGTTCGTCGATGCTGTTCGCTTTGAAAAGGGCGAGGGCATCGAAAAGAAGCAGGAGGACTTCGCCGCAGAAGTCGCTGCGCAGATGAATATGGGCAAGTAATTGCTCCGCCGCTTTAACTGAAAAAAGGATGGGCGTTAGCCCATCCTTTTTGCTTACACATGTATTATTATAGAAATAGAATCAGTCCGGAGGGCGGTGTGGCCATCCGGACTGTACTATGTTATCGGAACAGATATCGAATGCCGCCGATCAGGCCATAGACGCCGAGCGTCATGATAAGACCCGATACAAGCGTGCCGCATGCGATGGCGACAGCGGAGCGCTTGCGATCCATGTTGCACAGATCAGCCAGAATCGAACCAATCCAGCAGCCAATACCGGTCAGTGGAATGGAGACCAGCAGAAATAGCGCCCAAGGGCCATATTTATGCAGGATTTCACCGTGCCGGTCAAGCGCGCGCTTGACAGCGGCGACAAGGCGGCCGCGCGGCTGTGCGCCGCTGCGCCAGAGCTTTAACAGAAACGGAACCGGTGCAAACGAACCTATGCAGGTAAGCGCGTAGGCAAAATACCATTTCATTTTCAGCGCCGCAGCAAATAGAATTGCGCCTTTGTTTTCCACAAATGGCAGCGCCGAGGTCAGAATCACGGAAAGAATTCGCGCAAGCATACCGCTGGTAGCCGTATGGATGACTGCCTCCACAGATTCACCTCCAAAATCGCAATTTCGATTCCCAATGATAACACAAAAAACGCATTTCGTAAAGTGCTTTTTACAGGAAAGCTGCGTGGCAGCACAACCTTAACGCACGCAGCATTGACATTGCGGATAGAATATAGTAAGATGTGGCGCGAGCGGAAAAGCGTGGAGGCAAGATTTATGCCGGTACTGCTGCTGATTTGGAATTTCTTCTGCCGGATGCGGCGCTATGCGCGCGGCGTGGCAATGGGAAAGTAAGGAAAAGAAAACGAGGCTCTACGAATGAGAAAAACGAAGATTGTATGCACGATTGGTCCTGCAAGCAGTGACCCTGAGATATTTGCGCAGATGTGCCATGCGGGACTGAATGTCGCGCGGCTGAACTTCTCACACGGGACGCATGAGGAGCAGCAGCAGAAAGTTGACATGATTCAGCGTGTTCGTGAGCAGTTGCAGCTGCCAATTGCGATCATGCTGGACACAAAAGGTCCGGAGTACCGCATCCGGACGTTCAAAAATGGTGAGATCTTGCTGAATGACGGCGATGAGTTTACCTTTACCACGCGCGACGTGGAGGGCGATGAGACGATTGTTAGCGTAAGCTATGCAGGTCTTGCCGATGAGCTGAAGCCCGGCGATACCGTTCTGGTCAACAACGGCCTTGTGATTTTTACGGTGGAGTCGATTGACGGAACAGAGATTCACTGTAAGGTAAAGGCTGGGGGCAAGCTCTCTAACCGCAAGAGCATGAGCTTCCCTAATAAGGTTCTGAAGCAGGTCTATCTGAGTGAGCAGGACAAGGAGGATCTGTTGTTCGGCATCCGCAATCACGTGGACTATGTGGCTGCGTCTTTCGTCTCGTGCAAGCAGGACGTGGTTGATCTGCGGACATTCCTCAACGAAAACGGCGGCGAGGGAATTGATATTATCGCCAAGATTGAAAACCGCGCCGGTATCGACAACATTGACGGTATCTGCGAGGTGTGCGACGGCATTATGGTGGCGCGCGGCGACCTTGGCGTGGAAGTGCCGTTTGTGGAGCTTCCAGCCATTCAGAAATATCTGATTACAAAGTGCCGCCTGCTTGGAAAGCGCGTGATTACGGCGACGGAAATGCTGGAATCCATGATTCAGAATCCGCGCCCGACGCGTGCAGAGATTTCAGATGTTGCAAATGCAGTTTATGACGGTACGAGCGCAGTCATGCTCTCTGGCGAGTCCGCCGCGGGCAAATACCCAGTCAAGACGGTACAGACAATGTCGGAGATCTGTGAGGAGACCGAGCAGCACATCCACTATGAGACGCGCTTCCGCAACTATAAATTCCAGATTAAAAATCTACGTGCGGTATGGCAATTGACATCGGCGCAAAGGCGATTGTGGTAAGCTCACTGTCGGGCGCGACGGTTCGCATGGTTTCGCGCTTCCGCGTGCCGATGGATATTGTTGGCATGGCGACCAATAAGGCCGTGTGGTACAAGCTGGCACTCTCGTGGGGCGTGCAGCCGGTGCTGAGCGAGTATTTTGACTCGACGGACGTGCTGTTCTATCACGCACGCAAGGTGGCACAGGAGGCGCTGCATCTCCAGCATGGCGACAATATTGTTCTGACCGGCGGTACGACAATGAACGGCAGATCTGGCAACACCAATTTGATTAAGGTTGAGACAATCTGATAAAACTCAATGAAATCGCCGTGGCACAGCCGCGGCGATTCTTTTGCTGTGCAGGTGTGTCAAAAACGCATACCTGCACACATAGGAAAAAACCGGCGGCTGCAAGCGCAGCCGCCGGTTTTGCGTTATTTGCTTACTCCACGGTAAAGCTCTGTGTCAGGACAGCCAGACCGTCAAAGTAAATTTCCAGCGTGTAGCTGCCGGGCGTTTGAATCGGACGCGGGAAAGAGCCTGCCATCAGGCGGTTGCTCCACATATCGCTCCAGACGGCGGTAGTTTCGTTTAAATCGACGACATTGCCATCGGCGTCACGGATAACCAGAAGCGTAGTAACCTCATCTGTGCTCTCCTGCGGTGTGGTGGTGCTTTCCAGCGCGAACGCAAGCTTCTCATCAGTTGAATAGCGGCTGCGCGCCGTGCTTAGATCGACGACGCCCCAGTTGTCCTTGTCAGGCTTGAGGTACAGGCCGATGTACGCCTGCTCAAAGCCGTACTTGTGGAACGACTCCGCCTTTGGCGTGTGGATTGTGGTCTTGTTGGACACGCCCTCAAGCGTCTCCCCGCTGGTCAGCGTCAGCGTGACTTCGTAGTCGGTGTCGGGAATCAGGTTTTCAGTGGAGAGTACATAGCCGTCGGGATTTTCAAGCTCAACCGTGATTGGAATGAACGAGTCAAGTCCTTTGATGGCGTATGAGATTGTCCAGTTGTCCTCTGCCGGGTCAGCCTCGCACGACCAGCGCAGCTGGTAGTTGCCGGTTGCCTCATCCAGACGTGCGTTGAACGCCGTCAGAACCGTTACGCTCGGACGGATGACTGCGCGGCCATCCTGAAGCATCGTGGGGGCAGAGATGAGAATCTCATAATCCTCGCCGGAGGTAAGCCCCTCAAAGGTGACGGTGGGCGAGGAGACAACCTGCGTATCGCTGTAGCCGTCGGGGCCATTGATGGTAACGCTCCAGTATTCCGGCGCATCTCCGGTGTATGTCCACGAAAGCAGAACGGAGGAGCTGGAAACGGCGGCGGTGAGCTCACCGATGTCAACCGACGGAACGGTGGAAAGCGAGGCCGTGGTCACACCTGTCAGATGCGTACCGTCAGGCTCAACCAGCGTAAATGTGTATTCCGTATTCGATTGCAGATTTGCAATTGTGGTAGAGTGGCCGGTAAAGGTTGCGGTCTGCTCTTCCACACCGGCGGCACTGTAGCGAACGGTCCACAATCCGGGGTCCGGCCCGTTGAGCGTGAGGTTCAGCTCACATTGCGTGACCGAAACGGGTGTTGCGGTAAAGCTGAGAATATTCGTTTCAGTGATCGTCGTGACTTTCAGCGAAACCTCTTCATTCAGCTTCTTGTCACCAAGCGGCTCAACCGAGACAGTGTACTGCGTACCGGGGGCAAGCTCAATAAAGACGTTGTCCTGTCCTTTGTGGTAGTCCTGCCGCGCCACGTTGCCATAGGCATCGGCGCAGACGACGGCGAACGCGCCGTCCTTTTCATTTGAGTCCACATGGACGGTAATGGAGGCAGTGCTGCGATCAACCAGCGTAATGCCGCTGACTGAAAGCGACGACGGCGCAATCAGCAGGAAATACGCTGCCGCTGCGGCTGCCAGCACAAGCGCCAGAACGGCGGTTACAATCAGCGGGGCTTTGCTTTTACGCTTGCGGCGCTGGTTTCGTGCGGGGGGCTTTGCATCGCTCCCATCGGAATCATTCAGCGTACCATTGCCCGTTTCCTCATCGTCCGTGTCCTCAAGAGAGTTCAGAATCGGATTTGCTTCGGTCTCTCGGTGTACCGACTCGATGATGGAGTTGAGCATATCCGTATCCGGGGAGAAGCTCTGCTTGAAATCCTCCGGCATTTGCTCTGTGTCGGCAAACTGAACCGGCTCAACAGCCGTTTCCTCCTCTGCAGAGGTGTCAATTGGCTCAGGGTCGGCGACAATCGGCGGAACAATCAGCGTGTCCTCTACCTGATTGCGCTTGGCGTATTCCATAAGCGCGTTCTTGAATTCCTCCGGCGTCTGATAGCGCTCCTCCGGAGCAAACGCGCACGCTTTCAGGAGAATCTCCGCCATCTCATAGTCGGCGTACATCGGCGCTGGGAGCACCTCGCCGGTGACGCGGCGCTTGTCCGCAGCCTTGGCACTGGTCTGCTCGTCCTCAAACGGCCCGTGATTGCCGTTGAAGATGCGGTAGAGAATCAGACCGGAGGAGTAGATGTCGGTTGTCTTGTCGATAGAGCCGACCAGACTGAACAGCTCCGGCGCGGAGTAGACGCTCAGCATGTTTTCCGGAATGGAGCAGTATTTCAGCTCGTCCACCGGCGCAATGCCAAGATCACCCAGCGCGAAATGTCCCTGTGCATTCAGATAGATGTTTGTCGGCTTGACGTCGCGATGGATGAGGCCTGCCGCGCGCAGATCAATCAGCGCATTGCACAGGTCAAGCCCCAGATTCAGCGCCGTCAGGTGCGTGATGGGATTGTCGGTCAGATAGTCGGTCAGTGTTTTGCGGTTTTCCGCCAACAGATATACGTCAAAGCCGACGGCATCCTCCTTGGGGGCAATCTGATAGCTGCGGTAGCAGTCAAGATTTGGACTGGTGGAGAGTTTTTCCAGCAGTTCAAGCTCCTTTTGGTAGTCCGCGACAACCTGCTCATAGTATTTTTGCGCATCCTCCTTGCTGGCTGCCGCACCGGTATAAATCAGTGCGTCCACCTGACGCTGCGACTCAGGCACGGAAATGTGCTTTAAAATATAGGTCTGCTGCGTTTTGGTGCTGCGGACAAGGTAGACGGACGTGCCGCCGCGGATGCTGAGGTTTTTGATAACCTCCATGTTGGAAAGTAATGGCGAGATCAGTTTCAATTCAGCCAAATACGCATCCTCCTTACTGCATGGGGAAACCCATGCGGGAATGTCCTGACAGTGGCAAAGCGTCTGTACGATTTGCCTACTGCTCCTATTTTAGGACATTTCAAGGAAAAATGCAATACAATATCTTGTGCGCGGCACTTGGAATATGCGACAAATTGTGATATAATGCCATGTACGTAAAAATCGCACTACTGGCGCGCGTGTATTGGTGCGCTGCGCCGTTATCATGGAGGTACAATATGGAGCTGAGAACCTGTGAATATTGCGGCATGGAGTTCTCAAAAGAACATACCGTCTGTCCGCTCTGCGGCCGTCCGGTTCAGCCTGAGAGCACCGAGGAGCAGGCACCGATCTATAACCCGAAGAAGCCGGCGGCTGGCCGCCGTGTAAAGCCCGGCCGTTTTGCGGCACGAAGCGCCGCGCGCAAAGCGGCGCCTGCCGCGGTTGTGCAGCCGCCCAAAGCGCAGCGCGCGGAAGAAGCGGCGGAAACGGAATCGTCCGAGAAGCCGGTGCGTGAAAAGGCAAAGAAAGAAAACGTCTATGCCATTCCGCACTGGATGATGGTGACAATTTGCGTGATGCTTGGCGTGGCGGTCATTTCCGGCGCGCTGTTCGCGTTCTACAATATCGGCTATTTTGATTCCATCCTTGCCGTGCGCACGCCGAGTGTCCAACAGGAGACTGTATCTGCCGCTCCCGCAGAGCCGGAGCAGCCGGTGGCCAGCGCTGCGCAGTACACAAATGAAGAAGACTATAAGACGGAGGAAGATCCCGCGCAGCCGGAGATAAAGCAGATTGCGTGCACAGGGCTGAAGCTTGGGACAAGCAGCATTACCTTTGACGAGGCGGAGCAGTTTTATAACATCACCGCTACCGTTACGCCCGCCGACTGCACCGACGAGGTTGCCTATACGTCAAGCGACGAACGCATCGTTACAGTCAACGCGCAGGGCAAAATTGTCGCCGTCAGCGGCGGCGTAGCAGAGGTTACTGCCACGTGCGGCGAGTATACGCAGACATGCCTTGTCACGTGTGACTTTTTGACGCCGCAGGAGCAGGAGGCGCAAGCACAGGCACCCACGCTCAGCAGCACCGACATGACCTTTACCTATCCAGGCCAGCAGGCAACGCTTCTGGTGTCGAACGTGGAGGAGGGAACAGAGGTTGCGTTTGAAAGCACAGATAGCTCCGTTGCTTCCATTGATGCCGGTGGCGTGATTACCGCTGTTGGCAGCGGCACGACAACTGTTACGGTGACCGTCGGCGAGGAAAGGCTGGAATGCATCGTCCGGTGCAATCTGGATGACAGCGCCGAGTCTGGCGGCAGCGCGGACGCGGGGGTATACACCATCAGCAACGAGGATGTCACTATGACGATCGTCGGCGAGTATTTTAAGCTGACGCTGAAAGATGCAGATGGCAAGCGCGTGACCGGCGTGGTATGGACATCGTCTGACACATCTGTCTGTACGGTTGATGCCGATGGTGTGGTCTATGCCGTGGGGCGCGGCACAACCACAG
Organism: uncultured Oscillospiraceae bacterium; assembly: GCA_934621665.1. Taxonomy (GTDB): domain Bacteria; phylum Bacillota; class Clostridia; order Oscillospirales; family Oscillospiraceae; genus CAG-170. The sequence goes on from CAKTUT010000064.1 coordinate 9,083, forward strand.
TCTACACAACATACGGCGGCAAGAGCTATGAATGCATCGTCCGATGCCCGATCAGCTAAAAAATTGAACACAGTCCAAAGCGGCAGATGCAGCGCATCTGCCGCTTCAGCCTGTCAATAAACCTCGTAGAGTTCCGCCGC
>CAKTUT010000065.1 GCA_934621665.1 uncultured Oscillospiraceae bacterium
AAAAGACTGTCTTTGCGGGCTGCGGCTGCTGGATGGCGGCAGAATTGAGGCAATGGCGGGCGAGACGCTTGCCAAGGCCGCGGTATTTGCGCGCCAGAACGGCCTTGCCGGAATGGAATTTGCCCATGGCATTCCTGGAACGGTCGGCGGCGGTGTTTTTATGAACGCGGGCGCGTATGGCGGAGAATTAAAGAACATCTGTGTGCGCGTTACGGCGCTTTTGCCGGACGGCACAGCCTGTGACTTCACCGCCGATGACGCGCAATTTGGCTATCGCAGCAGCGTATTTCAGACAAATGGTGCAATCATTCTTTCAGCGGTATTCTGCCTGCAAGCGGGCAACCCAGACAAAATTGCGCAGAAAATGCGCGAGCTGATGCAGCGGCGAATGGCATCGCAGCCGCTTGAGCTGCCCTCGGCGGGCAGCACGTTCAAGCGCCCGCAGGGCGCGTATGCCGGGACGCTGATTGAGGCTTCCGGACTGAAAGGCAGAGGCGTAGGCGGCGCGCAGGTGTCGCAGAAGCACGCGGGCTTTGTGGTCAACACCGGCGGCGCAACGGCAAAGGACGTTCTTGACACAATACAAATGGTACAGCAGACCGTACAGCGCGATTCCGGCTATTGGCTGGAGCCGGAGGTTCGGCTCTGGTAGGAGGCACATATGCAGTTCATTCTGGTTTCCGGCCTTTCGGGCGCGGGAAAGAGTAAGGTTGCAACCAACCTTGAAGATCTTGGCTTTTATTGCGTGGATAATCTTCCGTGTGAGATGATTCCGCAGTTTGCGCAGCTTTGCCTTGCGACAAAGGGACGGTATGAAAAGGTGGCGCTGGTGACGGACGTGCGCGCAAGTCTCAGCTTTGATGTGCTGTTTCAGTCGCTGGAAGCGCTGGACAAGCTGAACCTGCGTTATTCCATCCTGTTTGTAGAGGCGACGACCGAAGTGCTGGTCAAACGCTTTAAGGAGACGCGGCGGCTTCACCCGCTCATGCGTGACGGTACGCCGATGCTGGAGGCGCTTGAGCGCGAACGGACACTGTTAGAGCCGGTTCGCAATCGCGCAAACGTGATTATCGACACGTCCAGCCTGTCTACCGGGCGGCTGCGCGGACTGCTGATTGATATGCTGGGCGGAGGACTGCGGCAGCGCGCCATGACGGTGAGTGTTGTGTCGTTTGGCTTTAAGCATGGTATCCCGCTGGATGCCGATCTGGTGTTTGACGTGCGCTTTCTGCCCAATCCCTATTACATCCCGGAACTCAAGGAGAAAACGGGTCTCGACGAGGCCGTGCGAACCTTTGTGTTTCAATACCAGCAGGCAAAGGATTTTCTGGAAAAGCTGGAGGATCTGATGAACTTTACGCTTCCGCAGTATGTGGAGGAGGGCAAAACCGATTTGGTGATTGCAATCGGCTGCACCGGCGGACACCACCGCTCGGTTGCCGTGGCGTGTGAGCTGGCCGAGTTTATCGCAAAGCGAGGCTATAACACAACGCTTAGTCACCGCGACATGACGAGAGGATGAACGCCATGACAGACAAAACGGAACACGTCCGCCTGTACCAGCCGGGACGGCGTCAGCTGCGCATCGCAGCAATCGGCGGCGGACACGGCCTTTCTGCCATGCTGCGCGGACTGAAGCGCTATACCAAATATATCACTGCCATCGTCACCGTTGCTGACGATGGCGGCGGAAGCGGAATGCTGCGTGAGGATCTGGGAATGCTCCCGCCGGGCGATATCCGGAACTGCATCATGGCGCTTGCCAACACCGAGCCCACGATGGAGCAGCTTATTAACTACCGCTTTACCGAGGGAAGTCTTGCTGGCCAAAGCTTTGGAAATCTCTTTCTTGCGGCGATGAACGGTATTTCCGGCTCATTTGACGAGGCAGTGCAGCGTATGGGCGACGTCCTCGCCATCACGGGACGGGTGCTGCCGGTGACAAACCAGAACGTGCATCTGGAAGCGGAGCTGGATGACGGGACAAGAATCCTTGGCGAGAGCAAAATCTTCTACGCGAAAAAAATCCGCGACTGCCGCATCCGGCAGGTGCGTCTTGTCCCGGAGCATCCGCAGGCACTGGAGGACAGTATCCGCGCCATCCGTGAGGCGGACATTATCCTGATCGGCCCGGGAAGCTTGTATACCAGCATCATCCCCAATTTTCTGGTGGACGGTATCTGCGAGGCTGTGGCACAGTCGGGTGCGGTGCGCGAATATATCCTGAACATCATGACACAGGACGGCGAGACAGACGGCTACACGGGCGAGGATCATGTGCGGGCGCTTCTGGCGCACGCGGGGAACGTTGCTGATGTGTGCATCGCCAACAACAGTGTTGTTCCAGAGGAATACATGAAGCCCTACCGGCAGGAGGGCGTAGCGCAGATTCTGCTGGACAAGGCGGAGGTGGCGCGGATTGAGCAGCTTGGCGTTTTGGTTCGGCAGTTTCCGCTCTGCGCGCCCGGACGCTATATCCGCCATGACCATGACGCGCTTTCACGCGCGATTTTATCCGTCTGGGCAGAATCTCAGGGGTGAGATACGAGAGAGGAGCGATACGGATGTCCTTTTCTTCCAACGTCAAGGCAGAACTTTGCCGTCTGCCGCTTGCACCGAAGAGCTGCGCCGTGGCGGAGGCCTATGGTGTGCTGCTCTACTGCAATACGTTTACGCCGTCCGCTGTGCGGATCGTGACGGAGAGTGCGGACTTTGCCGCGCGGCTGCCGAAGCTGTTCAAAAAAGCGTTTGGCTTCGGCTTTGATCAGGAGCCGGACGGCAACGCAGGCGGCAAGCGCGCGTTTACCATTGATAACAAGGAAAAAATCAGCCGGATTTATGACGCGTTCGGCGCAAACGCCGACGAGAGCGTGACGCTGCATGTCAATTTTGGCATACTGGAGGAAGAGCCGGAGCGGCTGAGCTTCCTGCGCGGTGCGTTTCTGGCGGGCGGATCGGTCACCGACCCGGCAAAGCGATACCATCTGGAGCTGATTACGTCACATTATAAGGTCAGCCGTGAGATGTATGCGCTGCTGCTTGACGTGGGCTTTTACCCGAAAGAGCTTTTGCGCGGCGGAAGCGGAATTTTATATTTTAAGCAAAGCAACTACATTGAGGATTTTCTGACGGCCATCGGCGCGCCGGTGTGTGCCATGGGCGTGATGGAGGCCAAGGTGGAGAAAGATCTGCGTAACGGCGTCAACCGCCGCGTCAACTGTGAGACAGCCAACCTGACCAAGGTGGTGGATGCGTCAATGGAGCAGCTTGCAGCTATTTCGCGGCTGGAGGAGCGCGGCGTATTGCAGACGCTTCCCGAAAAGCTCCGCCAGACGGTGCAGCTTCGCCGCGACAATCCGGAGGCAACACTGACGGAACTTGCCGCCATGCCAGACCCGCCGGTCAGCAAATCTGCAATGAACCACCGGATGCGCAAGCTGATTGAGCTTGCAAAAGAGGAGTAAGCGCTATGGGATTTGTCCATTTGCATCTGCATACGGAATACAGTCTGCTTGACGGCGCGTGCCGCATCCGAGATCTGATGGAGCGCGTAAAGGAAGTGGGGCAGGAGGCTGTCGCCATCACCGACCATGGCGTGATGTACGGCGTGATCGACTTTTACCGCGCGGCAAAGGCTGCAGGCATCAAGCCGATTATCGGCTGCGAGGTTTATGTTGCGCCGCGCACGCGCTTTGACAAGGTGCACGCACTTGACCGCGAGGCATACCATCTGATTTTGCTGTGTAAAAACGAAACTGGCTACCGCAACCTCAGCTATATGGTCTCGCGCGGCTTTGTGGAGGGCTTTTACAACCGCCCGCGTGTGGATATGGATTTGCTGCGCGAGCACCATGAGGGACTCATCTGCCTGTCTGCATGTCTTGCCGGACGCGTGGCGCAAAACCTGCACCACGACGACTATGCGGCGGCCAAGCAGGCGGCACTGGAATATGCCGAAATTTTCGGCGAGGGAAATTTCTATCTGGAATTGCAGGATCAGAGCCTGCCGGAGGAGCGAAAGGTCAACGACGGTCTGCGCCGCATAGCACGCGAGACGGGCTTTCCCATGGTTGTGACGAACGATGCGCACTATCTGCGCCGCGAGGACGCAAAGATGCAGGATGTTCTGATGTGCGTACAGATGGGAAAAACGGTGGATGATCCTGAGCGGATGCGCTTTGGAAGCGAGGAATACTACGTCAAATCGGAAGCGGAGATGCGTGTGCTGTTCCCAGATTTGCAAGAGGCGTATGACAACACCACCCGCATTGCCGAGCAGTGCAACGTGGAGTTTACGTTCGGCAAGTATCACCTTCCGGAATTTAAACTCCCAGAGGGCGTGACGTCGCTCTCCTATCTGAAAAAGCTCTGCGACGAGGGCTTCTGTGAGCTCTATGGCAACGCACACCCCGAATACCGTCAGCAGCTGGAATATGAGATTGACATGATCGAAAAGATGGGCTTTACCGACTACTTTTTGATCGTGTGGGACTTTGTGCGCTTTGCAAAGTCTGCCGGGATTCCGGTTGGACCGGGGCGCGGCAGCGCCGCTGGCTCAATGGTTACGTATACGCTTCATATCACGGAAATTGACCCGATGAAGTACGGACTCTTCTTCGAGCGATTCCTGAACCCCGAGCGTGTGACCATGCCTGATATTGATATGGACTTTGGCGACACGCGCCGCGGCGAGGTCGTTGAGTATGTCCGGCAAAAGTATGGCGAGGATCACGTGGCACAGATTGTCACATTCGGTACAATGGCCGCGCGCGGCGCAATCCGTGACGTTGGCCGGGCACTGAGCTTTACGTATGCCGAGACGGATATTGTTGCAAAGCTTGTGCCGTCCACGCCGCATATGACGCTTGACGAGGCGCTTCGCGTCTCGCCGCAGCTGAAAGAGATGTATGACGGCGATGCGCGGGTCAAAAACCTGATTGATACGGCGCGCGCCATTGAGGGAATGCCTCGCAATACGTCTACGCACGCGGCGGGTGTTGTCATTACGCGTCTGCCGGTCTATGACTATGTGCCGCTGGCAACAAACGACGACACGATTGTTACGCAGTTCACTATGACTACGCTGGAAGAGCTTGGCCTTTTGAAGATGGACTTCCTTGGTCTGCGCAACATCACGGTCATTGACGACGCGATCCGGCAGATTCGAATCCACGAGCCGGATTTTACCATGGCGCGCGTGACGGACAACGACCAAAAGGTCATGCAGATGCTGACGCAGGGCAGAACGTCCGGCGTGTTTCAGATGGAATCTGCCGGCATGACGAGCGTTTGTGTGGGACTCAAGCCGCAGTCGATTGAAGATCTGTCCATCATCGTGGCGGCCTATCGACCCGGCCCGATGGACTCGATCCCGCGGCTGATTGCGTGCAAGCATAACCCGGAGCAGGTCAAATATAAGCACCCGATGCTGGAACCGATTCTGTCCGTCACCTATGGCTGCATTCTCTATCAGGAGCAGGTCATTGAAATTTTCCGAAAGCTCGGCGGCTATTCGCTTGGACAGGCAGACATGGTGCGCCGCGCCATGTCCAAGAAAAAGGTCAAGGATATCGAAAAGGAGCGGGGCGCGTTTATCCACGGCGACCCCGCGCGCGGAATCTCCGGCTGCGAGGCGAACGGCATTGCCGTGGACGTGGCGGAAAGCATCTATAACGAGATGTACGACTTCGCGAACTATGCGTTCAACAAGGCGCACTCGGTATGCTACGCGGTTATCGCGTATCAGACGGCGTGGTTCAAGTGCTATTATCCGCGCGAGTATATGGCGGCGCTGATGACGTCGGTGCTCGACAGCGGCGTGAAGATTTCAGAGTATATTGCCGAATGCAAAACCATCGGCATTGCCGTTCTGCCGCCGGATTTGAACGAATCGAACGACAACTTTACCGTTGTGCCGGACGGCATTCGGTTCGGCCTTGCGGCGGTCAAGAACATTGGCCGCGGCTTTATCCAAAAGGTCATGCAGGAGCGCGAGACGGGCGGGAGATTTACCGATCTTGAGGACTTCTGCCGCCGGATGTACGGCACAGATCTGAATAAGCGCGCGCTGGAAAACCTGATCAAGTGCGGTGCGTGCGACTGCTTTGGACTCAAGCGCTCACAGATGCTGCAAATCTATGATACGGTGCTCGATACTGTGGCGGCAAACAGCCGCAAAAACGTGGAGGGACAGATTGATCTGTTCGGCGGGTTCTTTGAGGACGAGGAAGCGGACACTGTTCCGGCGGTATGTGTGCCAGACCTGCCGGAGCTGAGTCCCAGCGAGCGCATGGCCATGGAAAAGGAGACGACCGGCCTGTATCTGACTGGCCATCCGATGGACGACTACCGCGCAAAGCTTGCTGGACGAAACGTCGCGCCCATCGGCGCGATTATGGAGAGCTTTGCAAACCACACCGACGAGTATTTTGACGAGCAGGTGGTGTCGGTTGCGGGGATTGTGCAGGTTATGCGTATGAAAACGACAAAAAACAACTCCATGATGGCGTATGTAACGCTGGAGGACGATACCGGAACAATGGAGCTGCTGGTCTTTTCCAACACGCTCGGCCAGTATGGCGGCGCGCTGCATGAAAATGCGGCAATTCTGGCGACGGGACGCATTTCCGTCCGCGACGATAAAGACCCGCAGATGATTTTAAACCGCGCCGTTCCACTGGAGCAGGCGACAGATGCGGACGTAGCTGCGGCGTTTCCCGATCAGGGTACGGCGCCGCGCACGCCGCAGACGCTGTATCTGAAGCTTACGTCAAGCGATGCGCCCGGGGTGAGAAAGGTCTTGCCGATTCTGCATATGTTCCCGGGCAAAACGCGGACGGTCATTTACTATGCCGATACCGGCGTGCGCCTTGGCGGCGCATGCGCGCCACAGGAGGTCATGCTGCGTGAGCTGCGCGAGCTGCTGGGTGAGGGAAATGTTGTGCTGAAATAACGAAATTTTTACAGAAGCACTACACAACCGTAACAAGCTATGCTATAATATCTCAGATTGGAGAAGTATGGGGAAAGGGGCGTGAACGCTTGAAACGGCATCAAAAGCTTTTGCTGTGTTTGCTGGGACTTACGGCGTCCGTTTTCCTGTTGTCCGGATGCCTGATTAAGACGGTAGATGAGCTCTATGCGCTGCCAATCCACTCGGACGAGTATTATGATCTGCAAAGCGCCATCGATGGCGCGATTGCCGCGGGGCGGCTGGAGTACAGCGCGCCGGTTGCAGGTGTGAATCGTCAGTCGGTTCAACTGGCCGACCTTGACGGCGATGGCGCAGAGGAGGCGATTGCCTACTTGAAAGCGCCGGGCGAGCATCCGCTGTGCGCCTATATTTTCGACCATGTGGATGGCAGCTATGTCAATATTGCCATCATTGAGGGCACTGGCACTGCGTTTGAAAGCGTGGAATATGCCCAAATGGACGGCCGGGACGGAATGGAAATTTTGATTGGCCGCAAGCTCGGCAATCAGGTTTTGCAGGCCATGAGCGTCTATGCCATACGCGACGGCCATGTGGTGGAGCTGATGAGCGCGAACTACTCCGAGTATGCGCTGACCGATCTCGATGGCGACGGACTGCGCGATGTGTTTTTGCTGCGTCTGGATGCAGACGCACATTCCGGCGTGGGGGAGCTTTACCGCTATACCGGCGATCAGATGGAGCGCGAGGCCGAGGCGTCGATGTCGCCGGGGATTACGGCGATTAAGCGCATTATTACTGGAAATCTGGCACAGAACGTTCCAGCGGTGTTTGTCGCTGGCGTCTATGACGCAGACAATCTGGTTACAGATGTATTTACACTGCAAAACGGTACATTCCGCAACATTGCAAACGCCGAGGGTATGCAGACGCTGCGCAACTATTACGTCTACGCAGCCGATATTGACGGCGATGGGCTCATTGAGCTGCCGCGGCTGCAGCCACTGACCGCCAGCACAGACAGCGCCGATGCGTATTCAATTATTCGCTGGTATAATCTTGCACTTGACGGCGCGCAGACGGTAAAGCAGACGACCTATCACAGCTTTTCTGGCGGCTGGTATCTGGATATCCCCGAAAACTGGTGCGCGCGGCTGAGCATCAGCCGCGGTGAAGAGATCGACGGCGTGCGCGGGCTGGTCTTTTCCGAATGGAATGAAAGCACGCAGACCGCAGTGCCGATTGTGACGATCTACGCCTTTTCCGGCGATGACCGCAACGAAACGGCTGCGTCAGACGGCCGGCTGATTCTGGCGGAAAAGGGCGAGGTTACATATGCCGCCAAGCGCGGCGAAAGCGCATTTGCAGCGCAGCTGAGCGACGAGACGCTGATTGCAATGTTTCATTTTATACATATCGACTGGAATTCAGGCGAAAGGTGAGGAATGGAAATGAAAAAGGTATTGATTCTGGAGGACGAGGTCAGCATTCGCAGCTTCGTCGTTATCAATCTCAAGCGTGCGGGCTATGAGGTCATTGAGGCTGGAACTGGTATGGAGGCACTGGAGCGCCTGAAAGAAAATCCCGACGTCGGCGTTGCAATTCTGGACATCATGCTGCCTGATATTGACGGCTTTGAGGTTTGCCGCAACATCCGCGCGACGGATAAAAAGATCGGCATTATCATGCTGACGGCAAGAAGTCAGGAGATGGACAAGATCACAGGGCTCATGACCGGCGCTGACGACTATATGACAAAGCCGTTCAGCCCTGCGGAGCTGACGGCGCGTATTGACGCGCTCTATCGCCGTATCGGGAGCGATCCTGTTGCCGACGCGGTTGAACTGCGCCTTGGGCCTTTTACGCTCAATACCCGCAACCGCACGCTTGACAAAGAAGATAAGCGCATCAAGCTGACGCAGGTGGAATACGCCATCATGAAGCTGTTCATGCAAAATCCGGGTCGTGCGTTGTCACGTGAGGACATCCTGACGAATGTCTGGGGACGCGACTACGATGGCGAGCTGAAAATTGTGGA
>CAKTUT010000066.1 GCA_934621665.1 uncultured Oscillospiraceae bacterium
GTCTCAAGGTCAACAAGTCCGTATTGTTAATCTTTCCGTCGCCATTGACATCGCCAAGCGTGTATTCCGCTTCCTTGATCTCCAGCTGCAAGTTCGCCGCGGCAGAATCGCATTCAAACTTGACCACATGCTCATTTTTTCCGTCGCCGCCGTCATAGCGATCCTGATACATCGAATAGGCAAACGTAATCTGGAAGTCTGTGTCCTCCGCCGTCAGCGGCTCTGTTTTCCACTTGAAGTAAGAAATCTCGATTTTCTTGCCGCTGGATGGATCTGTCACCGTCCGGCTGACCGGAATCGCGCGCGTCAGGCCGTTTGCATACGTCACCTCCAGCTCCATGCCGCTGGGGTCGAACGTCTCGCCCGCGCTGTAGCTCAGCTTATCCGGCTGTTTTTTGACTGTAATTTTCGTGATCGTATTGCTCAGCGCCATCAGCCGCGCGGAGTCGTTTTTAAAATACAGCGTGCCGTACTGGTCGGAGATCGGCGAGCAGATCGCGTACTGCGCCTCATCGTCCGCCGGGGTAAACAGGACATACGGCGTCGTCACCGTCACGTCCTTGCCCTCGCTCAGATACGTCTCCGTCACAGTGTTATCCGTGAGCGGCGCGCGCTGGCCGGGGCGGTCTTTCAGCACGCGGAGCTTGCCGGGCGTAAAGTTGTCAAAGAAGTAGACATACGCATAGCCGCCGTCAGAATGCGCCGTGGTCAGAAGTCCCGATGTCTGCGGATAGCCCTGCGTGGGCACGGTGTAGGCAATCGTATTGCTGCTCAGGTCAATGACCGTGATATTGTGACCGGAATACGCGCCAAACTGTGACACGCCTGATACGCCGATATACGCGCGGCCGTTATAGACAACCGGCGTGCAGGTGCTCATAGGGGGCTTGCTGCGGTCATTGCCGCCGTTATCCAGATACAGTGGCTTGAAGCCTGCCTTGTCCAGCGTAATCGTTCCGTCTGCCGCTTTATTGACCGCGACGGAGTAGAAATAGCCGCCCTTGGACGTGAAATAATACCGTCCGTCCGCGTGCGAGATATTGCTTCGGATATCGCCGCGCAGGCCGTCAATCCGGTCAAGCTCCGCGCCGGACTTTGCGTCAAGGCACAGAAGCGACGAGCTGTCCGACAGATACCCGGCCTGGCCGTCGTCCGTGCCAACCAGCAAAAAGTCGTCGCACACATACGCGCCTGCCCAGTAGAAGCCGCCCTTGGACGTGTACGTCCAGCGCGGGAGCTTCTTCTCAGTCATGCTGGTGGGATCTTCATCCGTCACTGACAGGCAGACATAGTTCGCATCCGCTGTCTCGCTCTGCCAGAAGCCCGTGTAGATATAGCCGTTATAATAGGTAATCGGGCAGTTTGGCTGCCCTTTCAGCGCATCCTGATAGACCCACAGCGATTCGAGCGTATCAGCGCGGAACGCCTGAATCATACCGTTTGCCAATCCCACAAAGATCATGCCGTCGGCAAACGTGGGCGTGTTGATGGCAAAGCTGGACGTGGCCAGCATCTGCCCCGTGCACACCACCGTACCCGAAAGCGCGTCCACCTTATAGAGCTTGTCGCGCGCGTAGACAATCAGATAATCATAGCCGTCCTCGGCAATGAGAATCGGGCAGCTGACCGCCTCGGAGCTGTAGCCCTCACCAAGCGGATTTGCCCAGTTCAGTACGGCATTTTCCGCCGCAATGGGCGTTTTATCCGCCACCACGCCGTTGGCATCCTGATTGCCGCGGAAGCTTGACCAGCGGGAGGTAATCCCCGGCGCATACGCGCCGCTCTGCGCCTTTTTCATGGTGATGTTGACCACCTTGTTCGCGCTTCCGGCAGTAAGTTCCGCCTGCACGCCGCAATAGCCGTTGCAGGTGGCCGTATAGCGATAGGTCATGCCGTCAACCAGCCGGAACAGCCCCTGCGCGTCCGGCCAGACGCGCTTGCCGCTGCGCACGTCTAGGAGCGTCACCATTGCGTCCGCAATTGCTTTGCCGCTCTCGTCCAGCAGATTCAGCTGCGTGGCAATCGCGTCTTTCTTCTCAAGCAGAACCGTATATGTCTGCGAAATCGCGCTTTCGTCCTCGCAGCAAACCGCAATCGCCAGCGTTTCGCTGTCCTTGCCGCTGTCAAGCGGAAGCGTCACTGTAATCACGTCCAGCTGCTCGCCCTCGCTGCCGCGGTCAAAGTCATAGCGCGTGCCGTTTACCGTGATGTAGTAGTTTTTGGCATAGGGGCAAACCGTCAGCTGCGCCGCCTGCGCCGCGCGCACCACGCTTGCACCATAGTCGTAGCTGTCATTATAAAAATTCTTGTCGTCTGTCAGTGTACCGTCCTCCGCCACAAACAGCTGCGTACTCTCGCCGTCAATTTTCAGTGAAAGGCCGCTGCCGTCAGTAAGCGTCAGACGCTTTTGAATCTGCACCGCGTAATCCTGATAATAGGTCACTGCGTCCACGGTCTTTGCCAGACGCAGCGTCAACGTCTGCCCGGCGCTGCCCCGCTTCAAAAAATCGCGGATCAGCTTTGCCGAGGCGAGCGTACCGGTATCTACCGGCGTGGTGCAGCCCACGGCGCTAAGGACATAACCGCCGGTCTTTTCCGCACCCACATACAGCGAGGTGAAAATATCCTCCACGGCAATGGTGTATTCGTGCTGTGCGCTGTGAAATTTGCCTGCCGGCAAGAATACCTGCGCGTTTGTCTCCCGCGCGCGGTCACGCAGCGTCAGCGCCGTCATGTGGTCGGCCGTCTCCGGCTCAGCCACGCTCACGCGCAGCCCTGCGGCTGCGGTAAAGGCCGCGCTGGTGTGATACCATGTGTCTTTCGTCGCAGTATAGGTATAGCGTTCGCCGGGCGTAAGCGCATAGCTTCCATCCGCCTCTGCGCCAATTTCGGCATTTGCGCCATTGAATACCTGAATCTGCGTGTCCGCGGGTACGTCAAACCGCACGCCGGTGGCGGCGGTTTTCTGCACGTTCAGCGTATAGGTGCTCGAAAGGCCGTCCGGATTTTCCACTGTCAGGGAAATTGTATTTTCTCCGCTGTTCAGCGGCACGTCAATCGGCTGCCCCGCCGCAATTGTCACACCGCCGAAGCTGACACGGTAGTCTGCATCCATTGCCTGCGGCAAAAGCGTCAGGCTGTCGGATGTAACTGTCAGATCATACGCCGTTGTCTCCGGTGCAAAGCCAATCGCCTGCGTCACGCCAGCCGCCGCCACAGTGAGCGACGAGAGCGTCGGGCCGCGCTGAATTTCAACGCTGTAGCGCTGGAACATCATATAGCCTGGGAGTGTGCACTGTGCCTCCACCGTCAGCGCTGTTCCCGCTTTTCCGGTATCAATCAGCTTGGTCAGGACCGCCGCTGTGCTCTCCCACGGACGTGTGCGCAGATATTCCGTACCGTCGGTCATGGTATAGCGCGCATAGGCAAGCACGTTCTGCGTGGTGTATGTACCGCCCGCCTGATTCAGATCGCTGCCCGCCTTGGCCGTGATATACACGCGGCTGACCGCGTCGGCAATGCGGTACACAGCGCTGTGCGCCGCCGCATCGTCGCTTAAAACTGCAAACGCATCGTCCGTTCCACCGCTCTCTCGGTGCAGCACCGGCATGGCCACCCACTGCGCGCCCTTTGGTGTACGCAGCTCCGTGACCGCGCTGCCGTCGATGGTTACGCTTCCGTCTGCGGCAAGCTCCATTGTGCCGCTTGCACCGTCAAAGCCGCTGAGCAGAGTGAACTGATAGCAACCCGGCACAAGCCGGATTGTCTCACCGGCTGTAAACGTCTGCGTGCGGCCATAGGCGTCCTGCGTCTGGAATGTCCAGCCCGTCAGTGTGCCGCCGGCAAGCGTTTGAAACGTCAGCGCCGGGATAACCGTTTCGCCGCCGATGACGCTTTCGTTATATTCCTTTATCGCCGCACGCAGCGCATCTGCCGCCGCCTGATATGCGCCGTCCTTTGTAAACAGACAGTCATAGGCCGTCTGATACGCCGCCTTGGCAGCCGGATAATTCTGCACGCCGCTGTCGTCCGCCAGATAGTCGGCCATGGCGCTGACCATGCTTGTAAACGCCGCGCTGTCCACCTTTGCCGTGTCAAAGCCGACAAAGAAGAAACCAGTCACGTTGGCCGCCGGCTGATCGAGCGCGTAGCCGCCGTTGCTGTCAAGGCGGGAGAAGTTCCCGCTGATGCCGTCAATGCTGGATACAAAATCGCTGCTGTCCAGCGTAAAGGTGTGGCGCGAGGCCTCCAGTGCCTGCCATACGGTCTGCCCGACGGTGTAGTTTATATACTCCGGCGCAACAATCAACGCGCCGCTGGTGGCCGCGACAAACGCAAAGCGTCCATCTGTCTGCGCCGCCGGCGCAGCATCCCCTGCATACTGTCTCAGCGAAGCAGTATCACCCGGCTCGGCCGGAAGCGTCTGCTCCGGCACGTCCGCAGCCAGCGCCGCTGTCACGGTGCCAAACATCATCAAAAGTGCCAACAACAGACAAAGCACCCGTTTTCTCATCTTTGTTCCTCCCTCTGTATCAAAGCCTAGTACATACAGCGAATCCATTTTTGATAGAGCTTTTGCCATGGTTTGAGCTTTGTCTGGAAGCATTCCAGCGTCTGCTGTGAAAATTCCGCAAGCGCGCCCCGCTGCTCCGGCGTCATGGCGTGGCCGCTGAACAGAGCTTCCTCGTTCAGGGCGGCAAGCACATCAAAATTGCCGCCGCAGCCCCATTGCGCCGCATCCTGCGTCAGCGCCGTCACCGGCACGTTCCGACGCGCCATGCCGCTTGCCCACATCATCTTCATCGCGTGGGCAAACATCGCCGCCACTGCGTTCGCGCAGTTGTCGCTTTCAAACTGCGCCCTGCGCCTTTTCAAGATTTCCCGCCGCCGGAAGACAATCAGCACCAGCAGCAAAAGAAGCAGCGCCAAAGCAAGCCACAGCAGCCACCAGAGGCTCTTTGCCCGGCGTGCCGCATGGTGCTGCGAGCTCGACGCCTCCAGCTCCAGCTGTTCGCGCTCCCGCTCGGTCTGCGTCTGCTGCATCACGGCATCAGGCCGCCGCGTCTGGCTGCGCACGCCGCCAGAGCCGTTCTGCATCTGTGCGCTCTCGAGATCATAATCGTCACTCTGCGTAAACCAGCGCCAATTGGACTCCGCCATCACGCCAAGATAAGGCGGCGTTGTCTCAAATGGGATCCAACCTACGCCGTCCTCATAGTATTCGCACCATGCGTGCGCATCGCTGCTGCGCAGCGTCAGCGTCTGCCCGGCGCTCACACTTTCCGCGGCGGCGGGCGTGATCAGATAGCCCTCCACATAGCGCGCCGGGATGCCGTAATAGCGCATCATCATCACCGCCGCGCTTGCATAGTGCACGGCGTTGCCCGCGCCTGACTGCTTGAGGAAGAAGCTGACAAAGTCCTCGCCCTCCGGTGTCTGTCCGGGCGCTTGTGCGTACTCCGCCGCATCGGCAAGGCATGCGCGGATGCGCGCCTTGGCCTCAAACGAAGTAATGGTTTCAGGCGCTTGCCCCAAAAATGCGGAAATGGCTTGATGCGTCTGCTCGGGCATCGTCAGATACGTTTCATAGACGTACGCACGGTATTCACTCTCCAGCGCCAGATAGTCCTGCATTGCGTCCTTGTCCAGATTCTGATCCAGAAGATCGAGCAGCTCATAGCAGTGTGCATCCAGAAGTCCGTCCGCCGTATATTCGCTTCGCGCCGCGCCGGTCAGCCCGCTGCTGCGCATCAGCGTGTCGCGCAGCTGCGCTGCGTCAAGCGGCGCGCCGTCCGCCCTCAGGCCATATGGCGCTGCAATATTCTCACGGCACGCGCCCAGCATCCGGATGGATACCTGCGTATCCGTTGTTTCCATGTTTAATTGCTCTGCCAGCATATGCAGCTGGCTCTCGGGGTAAAAGCCGCTTTTGTGCAGCCAGTAGAAGCGCGCAGTCTGATCAAGCAGTGCTTCACCATCCGCCGCTTTCCAGCCGCTTTCGCTGTAATTCTGCCCTACGTAGCTGCGCAGATACATCTGCTGCGGATCGGTCATGATGACCTCCAGCATCGGCGTATCGTCAAACGTCAGCGCCGCCGCGCCGTCAAAGCATCCCTCCGGCATAGTCTGCGACGTGCGCTCGTAACGTGCATGATGCACTGCGCGGTGAACCGATTCCTGTGCGCGGGAAACATCCCACTGCTGCCACAGGCCGGTTGGAACAGCGACGCTCAGCAGCACCGCCGAAAGCAGCAGCGTCTGCACCGCGTGCGCGCCCGCCGCCTGCGCCGCCTCCGACTTCTGCGGCAGGCTGCGGCACTGCGTCAAAAATACGCCAGCCGCCAGAACCGCAAGCACCCACGCGCTCCACGTCAGCCGTCCCGCGGCCAGCAGGATCGCACACAGCATCGCAACCGCGCCGCCAGCCGCCGGGATGAGCGCCGCCAGCATTCCGCCTGCCGTCCCCAGCATCACACACAGCGGCAAAAGCGCATACCATGCAGCCGCCTCCCCACCGCCGATCGGCAGATAAATCCGGCAGTCCGCCACTTCATAAAAGCGCAGTGCCCGATTATAAAGCGTCGCCGCGGACGGCTGCACGTACTTCCACAAAAGCGCACACCATAGTACAGCTGCCAGCAAAACCGTCGCCGGGACAAGCTGCCGCCAGCCATTGGCGCGCACAAACCATACGCTCACGCCGGCTGCAAGCACACCTGCCAGCACGCAAAGGTATGCACCGATGTCAAACGTCCAGCCAAAGCTGACCGCCGCCATCCCCAGCACACCCAGATAGAGCGCCGCTGCGCCGAGTGCGCATACCACCAGCGCGCCAGCCGTGCGCTTTTGTGCAGGTGCGGATGCCTGCATCCGCAGTCCCGCAGAGTTGTTCGTCCGTTTCAATCGTTACGCTCCCTCATACAAATCGACCTCAAACAGCGCCGATGCGTAGTCTGCGCTGTCAAACAGATAGCTTCTGCCATAGTCCGACACCTGCGCGCAATCGCACAGCAGGCACGTCACATTCTGCTCTGGCGCAAGCTCGCTTAAAAGCGGGCACGGCTGCGCGGCAAGATAGATGACCTTGCTGCCGCCTGCCAAGCCATAGAGCTTGAGGTAACGCTGCACCACGCCGTCGCCGCCTGTTACGAGGCGTGCGCCAAGAAGCTTTGGCAGCATGGCATAAAGCTCCGTCTCGTCCTGCATTTCGCACACGGCGCAGCCATCGGTCTCTTCCTCGTTCCATACGGCCTTGCAACTGACCGACTGGCGGCACAGCTCCCGGCAGAGTGATGTAAGCACCTCGGCCATCGCGTCAATCTGCTGCGGCGACTGCTCGCCGCCCCGCTCCCACAAAACCAATACTGACCGCTCCAGCGGCAGTGCCGGATCGCGGACAATCAGCCGGTCAAACTTCTGCGTCAGCTTCCAGTGAATCTGCTTGACGCTGTCGCCCTCGCGATATTCGCGGATCTGGAATGTCTCGGTATAGTCCGCGCCGGGCTTTTCCATGGAATAGTTGTCGCTTTCGTCGCACGCGCCCGTGCGCAGCGGCAGATTCAGCTGCATCTCAAACGTATTGGGCGCAACGCAGAGCGTCTGCGCCTTGCCGCCATCAATCGGAAAGCCAAGCAGCGGAAAGCCGCCGAATACGCGCACGCGCGTCATGCGCACCACAATGCTTCCGCAAAAGTCGCTATTCATTGTAAATGCACTGCGCACTGTTTTACGCGGCGGCGCGGAAAGGCGGAGCGTAAGCTTCTGCGTCTGACCGGTCAGACGGTTTTCCGCCGTGATCTCCGCGCGCACGCAGAAAAGCGGCAATACACTGCCATTTTTCAGCTCTGCATAGGCTGTAGCCGCATGGTGCTTTTCACCTGACGGCGGCACAAAAAGCGTCACGCCTGCACACTTCTTGGCCGCAAGCGCCAGCACCGACGACACCGGCGGTATCAGTACCACAAGCACCAGCACCGCAAAGCTCCACGCCTGTCCCGCCAGAATATGCAGCAGCACGCAAAGCGCGGCTGCCGCGCACCAGAGGATGATTCCGCTCGCCATCTCAGCGCTCCTGAATCTGCGGCACGGGCACGCGCTTTAAAATCTCATCCAACGCATCCTGCGCGCTGATTTTCTGCATCCGCGCCTTGGAGCTCATCACAAGGCGGTGCGCACACACATCAGAAAAGACTGCCGTGATATCCTCGGGTGTGACATAGTCACGTCCGCGCACAAATGCGCACGCCTTTGCCATCCGGCAAAGTGCCAGCGCGCCGCGCGGGCTGATACCAAGCGCGATAAGCTCGTCGCTGCGCGTACAGCCAACCAGTGCCACAACATAGTCATAGACCACATCGGCGATGTGCGTCTGTCCCGCCTGCGCAATCAGCTCCAAAAGCTGCTCACGCGTGACAACGGCGCTGATTTTATCCAGTGGGTTTTCATGATGACGCTCTTTCAGAATATTGATCTGGCTCGCAGCGTCAGGATAACCCATCGTTGTGCGGATAAGGAAGCGGTCAAGCTGGGAATTGGGCAGCAGCTGTGTGCCGGCAGAGCCAACCGGGTTCTGCGTAGCCAATACCACAAACGGCTCGGGCAGCGGATAGGTCTTGCCGTCCACCGTAACGTGATATTCCTCCATTGCCTCCAAAAGCGCCGACTGCGTTTTGCTGGACGTTCTGTTGATCTCGTCTGCCAGCAGCAGATTCGTCATCACCGCGCCGGGCTTATACACAAAGCTTCCCGCATCCTTGTCGTATACGGAAAAGCCGATGATATCCGACGGAACAGTGTCCGAGGTGAACTGTACGCGCCGGGTTTCCAGTCCCAGTGCCCGCGCAAAGGCCGTGGCCGTGGTGGTTTTGCCCACCCCCGGCA
>CAKTUT010000067.1 GCA_934621665.1 uncultured Oscillospiraceae bacterium
CGTGCGGGATCTCGCGTTCCAGATTCCAAAGGAGCTTTTCGCGGATAATCTCCGCCATTACCTGCTTTTCCGGCTGGTCGGTCACCATGTCCTCCGGGAAAAACTGCGGTCCTTCCACGGCAAACTTCTCACACTCGCCTAAAAGCTCGGCCACGCCGTCGTGCCACTTGGCGCTGACGGGAATCACCGCCGCAAAGTCCATTTCCTGCTGATACGCCGCAATCACCGGCAAAAGCGCTTCCTTTTCCACGGTGTCAATCTTGTTGATCACCAGAATGCACGGTGCGCCGCCCGCCTTGATCTGTTCGATCAGCTCATGCTCCTGCACGCCGACGTTTGCAATCGGCTCTACCATTAAAATCACCGCGTCTACGTCCGCAACTGACTGCCGCACCACATTTACCATGTAGTCGCCAAGCTTTGTCCGCGGACGGTGGAAGCCCGGCGTGTCCACAAACACCAGCTGGCAGTCCTTGCGGTTCAAAATCGCGCAGATGCGGTTGCGCGTGGTCTGCGGCTTATGCGAGACGATCGTGATTTTTTCGCCCACAATGGCGTTTGTCAGCGTGGATTTGCCGACGTTTGGCCGTCCGGCAATTGTGATCATGGCCGTTTTCTGCTTCATATTGCTTTCTCCCGTAATAATCAAATCTTCTGTTCAGCGCGGCAGCTCAATGTCGGCAAGGATTGCCTCCTCCCGCGCGCGCATCTGCCGCTTCATCTCGCCCTCATCCACATGGTCATAGCCAAGAAGATGCAGAATCGAGTGAATCGTCAGATATCCCACCTCGCGCTTGACGCTGTGGCCATACTCCGCCGCCTGCGCCTTTGCCCGCTCCAGCGAGATTGCCATGTCGCCCAGCGGCACAAGCCCCGTTCCGGCATCCATGTCCTCGTCCCAGTTTTCAGGCAGCTGTCCCGGTGTCAGATTGAACATTGGAAATGACAGCACGTCCGTCGCCTTGTCAATCTGGCGGTTGGCCTTGTTGAGCGCGCGGATGGTCTCATCACCGCAGACAAAAACGTTAATCTCGCACGGCACATTAACCTTTTCCGCTTTCAGTGCTGCCGTAATGCACTTTTTAATATGATGCCGGATAGTCAGATTGCCCGGCGCACGTTTTTCAAACGTGATGGAGATCTTATGTTCCATTTTTATTTCCTCTTGCTGCCTGCATCGTATTTTTTTGCCGTCTGCGGCGCTTTGCTCTGCTCAAACTTGTCATAGGCCGCCACAATCTTCTGCACCAGCGCGTGGCGCACCACGTCCGCGCCCGTCAGGCGGCAGATGGCGATATCCTCCACATCCTCCAGCACGCGCACTGCGTCTTTCAGGCCGCTGACCTTGTCGCTCGGCAGGTCAATCTGCGTCACGTCGCCGGTGATGACAATCTTTGAGCCAAAGCCAAGACGCGTCAGAAACATTTTCATCTGCTCGCGCGTGGTGTTCTGCGCCTCATCCAGAATGATGAAGCTGTCGTCCAGCGTCCGCCCGCGCATATATGCCAGCGGCGCTACCTCAATATTGCCGCGCTCCAGATACTTCCCATACGTCTCCGGCCCAAGCATATCAAACAGCGCGTCATAAAGCGGCCGCAGATACGGATCGACCTTGTTCTGCAAATCGCCCGGCAAAAAGCCCAGCCGCTCGCCCGCCTCCACAGCGGGGCGTGTCAGGATAATCCGGTTGACCGTTTTTGCCCGGAATGCCGCCACAGCCTCCGCCACGGCCAAATACGTCTTACCCGTACCGGCAGGGCCAATACCAATCGTCACGGTATTTTTTTCAATCGCTTTCAGATAATTGCGCTGGCCGATGGTCTTTGCCTTGACCGGCTTTCCCTTTGCGCTGACGCACACCACGTCTCGTGCGATCTGACTAACCTTGTCCTCGCTTCCGCTGCGCACAAGGCTCAGCACATAGCGCACCTTTTGCTCGTCAATCTCCTCGCCCTTGGCCGCCAGCGACAAAAGCGCCTCCACAGCGCGCGCGCCGAGGTCAGCCGCTTCGATTTCACCCTGAATTTTCAGCTCGTCGCCGCGGCTGACGATTTTCACGCCGAATTCCGACTCAATCCGTTTGACATTCTCGTCAAACGAGCCGAATACATCGACCAGCTGCTCCACGCGCTCCACATTGATTGTTTTTTCAACCATTTGCATCTGCATCATCCTTAAAGATCCGCGCATCAACCATGCGCGCGATCATTTCTTCACACGACAGGACGGAATACAACCGCAGCTGTCCGTCCGCGCGCTCCATTGTAAATTTCTGCGCCGTAATCACGCCCGCGATCATGTCCCGCTGCGCCGCATCCAGTGCCTCCTGCTGCATCATCGCCTGCGCACACGCATCGCTCAGCGTTTCGCTGTGCGTATCATAACCGGAAATTCTCGTAATTTCAAGTGTCACCGGGAAACAGTAGCCGCCCGGCAGGCACAGCGTATGTGACGTTGTTATTTTAGCACAATTTGCCGCCGGAATTCCACTGTTTCCGAAAATATTCCACCGTATGCGCCCAATGACAAGACTCACTGCCGTATGCATTTCGCCGTTTTCCGTTTTGACCTGCGTTTCGTCCGGCAGAACGCCGCAGCCGCGCCGCCATGTCTGTGCGTAAATCTCCGCCAGCGCACCCGACACCTGTACCTTATATTTCCAGTCAGTATACGCCGACACCAGCAGCTGCCCCTCACTGACCACGTCGCCCACCTTACAGAGCGCGTTCCCGTCTAACACCTCCACGCGCGTCAGGACGCCCGCGCGCGAGGCAATTACATTCCGCGGCACGCGGCGATTGTTAACGTTCGGAATTTCCGGTCGTTCACGTACAATCACCCTTGCGCAGCAGCCGTTTTGTGTAATCGTAATCCACTGAAGCTTTGGAATACGGGTCAGCATATGATTCTTTACCCACTGCGGCTTGATCGACGGTCCATACGTTCCAAACCTGACGCCAAGCTCCCGCAGCTCTCGCAGAATCTGCTCATCTGGGATGGTCTCGTTGCCCTCCACCGTATAAAACAGAACAAACCGCGACAGCACCAGCGCCGCCGCAACGGCCAGCGCCAGCATGACAAGCAGCGCCCATCGCTTTTTCACCCCCGCAAACGTCACGCCAAAGCCGCCGCTTTCGATCACCTCCAATTCGCACATTGCCCGCACCGCAGCGCTGCGCGCCAGCGGCAGATCGCGGCGCAAAATCGTCATCTCCACAGTAAACTCGTCCATCCGCACAGGATTTCTGATTGCCACACGCCGCTGTGCCAGCGCGTTGAGGCTCCACTGCGGGCTTGCACCGCACATCCGCACGCGCTGCCAGCCAAGAAAATACCATATAATTCTCCACATCAGCCGTTTCCTCCCAGCAGAATCTGCCGGATCGTTCCCCGAACACACAGTCGCTCGCGGTGCATCTGCCGCAGCTCCAGATTTTCGCCCAGAATCGTCACCGTTCCGATGTTCATCGCCACCACAATCCGCTCTTTTTCATATTCCAGAATGCCCGTATGGCAGTCCAGCGCGCACTCACAAAAGCCGTTCAGCTCCAGATGCGGAAGTTCTGCCGCAATATCCACCGGCAGCTGGAGCTTTTGCGCAAGCTTTGTTATCATGTTGCGTATCTTGGGCATTTCCTCCACCTCGCTTTACCAAAAGCTTATGCGCCGGGGATGAAATCTTTCCCGTCCTCATACAATTCACCGAGGTGATGGACATGAAGCGTTCCGCATTCCACATTCAAACGCTTATTTATTCTCTTGGGCTTCTTTGCGCCATGGCGGCGCTGCTGCTGTTTCCAAAGGAAGCATCCGGCGCGGTTGTGCAGTCGCTGCACGTTTGCGGAACGCTGCTTCTGCCGTCGCTGTTTCCGTTTTTTGTCTGTGTCAATCTGTTTCTGGCTCTGCGTCTGACGTCGCTTCCGGCGCGGCTGCTCTCGCGCGCGATGGTGCGGCTGTTTCATCTGCCAGAGCAGTGCGCATCCGCTCTCGTGTTGGGACTGCTCGGCGGCTACCCCGCCGGAGCGCACGCCGCCGGTCAGCTGCTTGCGCAGGACGAAATATCGCCCGCGGTCTGCACGCGCCTGCTGCGCTTTTGCAATAACGCAGGCCCGGGCTTTATCTTTGGCGTAGCAGGTGTTGGGATTTTCGGAAGCATAAAGCTCGGCGCACTGCTATATCTGATTCATGCGCTCTGCGCCGTTTTGTGCGGGATGCTTCTGCGCCCCGCCGCGCCCATCCTCTGCGCCGCACGCACACACGCCCCACAGACGAGCCGCGCCCCTCAGTCGTTTGCCGTCGCGTTTACTACATCTGTCCGTACCGCAGGGCAGACGGCGCTTCAAGTGTGTATGTTTGTCGTCGTATTTGGTGTTCTATCGCGCTTTTTGCAGCAGCTGCTCCCCACGCAAACGCCAGACAGTGTGCGTGTGCTGCTCGGCGGAATGCTGGAGCTTGGAAACGGTGCATCGCTTTTGCGCGAGGCTGCGCTTTCGTTTCCCGCCCGCTTTGCCATGGCCGCATTTCTGCTGGGCTTCGGCGGAATTTCCGTCTGGGCACAGACCGCGTCGCTTTTCCCCTCCCCTGCGGTTTTGCGCGGCTATTTTGGCGCAAAGCTTCTGCATGGCGCGCTCAGTGCGGCCGCCGCGCTTCTGGCTCAGCGTCTGCTTTCTCTCGACGCGCTGTGCGCGCCCGCCTTTTCTGCCGCCGTGCCTGTGCAAGCCGCATGCCTGCTTTCGCCGCTGCTTGTCACGCTTTACAGTTTTTTCGCAATTTTCCGAAATCTGATGGCTGGAAATCTGCGTGCAAAGGGTGTATAATAGTGGTACTTTTGAGGCGCATGCTATGAAAGGCGGTGTATCCAGTGCTCTTCCGCAAAAAAATCGACCGCGCCTGCGGCTATTGCCAGTATGCGGGCAAGGTGGACGGTGAGACAATGATCTGTCAAAAATACGGTGTTGTCCCCGCCCTGCATCACTGCCGTAAATTCCGCTATGACCCGCTCAAGCGCGTCCCCAGCCGTCCCAGCGTCAAGCCGCTTGCCAATCTGGACGAGAAAGACTATTCTCTGTAAATACTACATAAACTGCAAGTCCCCGGCGGAGCGATGCTCCGCCGGGGACTGTTTTATTTTGCATACCATTCGCTCTGCGGCGTAAAGGTCTGCATCAGGTCAATATTTTTCAGGTTTCCGCCGCTCAAAAGCGACAGATTCACCCGCTCCACGCCATCCTGCGCGCAGAGTGTCGCCACAATGCACCGAACCGCCGTCTCCGCGCTGACCGCGTCGCTGTCACAGCGCACAAACGTCTCTGACAGCACCACTGTACACGTACCGTCGCTGACGCGCAAATCCACGCACTGCGTCCCGGATGGGATCGTGCTCTCCAGCGCATCTGATGCCGGGCCAAGCAGCAGCGCGTCCAGTGCAAGCCTTGCCGCGTCCGCATCGTCCGCCGCGGCAATCTGCCGCTTCTCGGCGCACAATAGCCCACTGCCCCGATCCGCAAAATACACCGTCACGTGCATAACCGGCTCTTGCGCCGTGCGGTCGGCCAGCAAAAAGCTGTCAGCGGTAAAGGCTGCCTCATTCTGGTTTGAGAGCATACTGCCGCTTGTCTCAATGCGCACGCTCTGCACAAAATCCAGCTGCATCATCGTCAACGCCAGGCACGCGTTTGCCATCGTCAGCCGGATGCCCGCCAGCTGTGCATATTCCTGTGACATCCGCAGATACAACACACCGTCCTCAAGCCAAACTGCCTCACACGACGTTCCATCAGGGAACGGCGAGGCAAGCACCCATGTTGTCGGCCCTTTCAGATATTCCGCCGCAATGTCCGCCACCGCGCGGTCGTTTCGCACAAGGTCAACCGTCTGATAGTCCAGCGCGCCGGTTTCAGCGTTGTGCCCGCCCTCGCGCGACAGATAGTAGAAGCGGATTGGATTGAGATACTGCTCCTGCTGCGATTTGACCGCCGCGCATCCGGCCAGTGCCAGCGCCGCCAATAAGAGCGCAAGCAGTTGTGCTTTTTTACGACTCATCGTCATCCCCCTTTTCCGCAACCTCAAAGTATGGGAAAACGACCGTAAAGCAACTCCCCTCGCCGGGCGTGGAGCGCACATGGATGGAACCGTAATTTCGCTCTACCAGCTCGTGGACAATGGAAAGTCCAAGTCCCGCGCCGCCCGCCTGCCGCGAGCGTGCCTTGTCCACGCGGTAAAAGCGCTCGAAAATATGCGCCACCGCGTCCTCCGGGATGCCGACGCCGGTGTCCTCAATCTCAATGGTCACGTCCTCCTGCGTCCGCTCCAGCGTGACGTGGACGCTTCCGCCCTCGTGGTTATATTTGATGCCGTTCTCCACCAGATTAAAAATCACCTGATAGAGGTCATCCTCCACCGAAAGCACCGTGCACCCCGGCTTCCAGCTGCCCGACAGCCGTACGCCGCGTCCGTCCGCCAGCGGAACCAGCATCCGGAACACACGCGAGACTACACTTCCTGCGTCTACAACCTCGTGGTCGCGTCCCGCGGCGCTCTCCGACCGACTGAGCGTCAGAAGCTTCTGCGACATCCGGTTAAGCCGCTCGGCCTCGCTGCCAATGTCAGCCACAAATTCGCGCATTGTGTCCGCATCCATCTCGTTTTGCAAAATGGAGTCGGACAGCAGTTTAATTGATGCCAGCGGCGTTTTCAGCTCATGCGACGCATCCGACACAAACTGCCGCTGTGCATCCTCCGATTCCTGCAGGCGCTCAGTCAGCTTGTTAAACTCCCGCGCCAGCATGGCATACTCGTCGCTGCCGCGCATCTTGATTTTGTGGCTGTATTCGCCCTCGCGGGCCATACGCATGGACGTGATGATCTTCCGCATCCGACTGGAGCCGGTGATGGTAAAGAAGATAGAAAAAGCAATAATCGCGCCCTCCAGCAAAAATGAGCTCCGCAGGATGTTCCGTTCCAGATTCTGAATGATCTGTCCCTGCTCTGCGTCGTAATCCATGATGTACACGCAGCCAACCGGCTCGTCGCGCAGCATGACGGGCATGGCCGCAAAGCTCTCCAGCACGCCGCTGTGATAGCTTGTATAAAAGACATTGTTGCCTCTCAGCGCCTGCACCACCTCGTCAAACAGTGCAAGCTTTCCCTTTGCCTCGCCGCCATCCACCGAGTCGTACAAGATGCGTCCCTCGCCATCGGTGATCATCAATCGCGCAACATTCAGTCCGCCCAGCACATCCACAACCTGCCCCGCCGTTTCGCTTGTCAGACTCTCAACGCCGCCAAAGGACGAGACAATCGGCTGAAGCCTGTCCTGCATCGACGCTTCCTTTGCCTGAAACATCAGCTTTCTTGTCGTGGTGGCAGAGTAGAGATTCAAAAACAGCAGCACCAGCGACGTGACCAGCACATACGCGAGTGCGTTGCGCAGCTGGGAGTTGCCCGGTATCATCGACAGCCGCTTTTTAGAACTTGAAATAGTAGCCCACTCCCCACTTGGTCAGAATATGCTCCGGTTCGGCAGGATTCCGCTCCAGCTTTTCACGCAGGCGGCGCACATGCACATCCACAGTGCGGATGTCGCTGCTGTTGTCATAACCCCAGATAGCTGTGAGCAGCGCGTCGCGTGAATAAACGCGGTTCGGGTTGCGCATCAAAAGCTCGATAAGATCAAACTCCTTTGCCGTCAGCTCCACCATCTCACCCGCGTTAAACGCGCTGCGCGCGTCGCGGTCAATGGTAATGTGCTCGCAGACCAGCGTATTTTCTGCCTGCTCCTTTTTCTTTCCCGAGCCGCTGCGGCGCAAAAGTGCGCGGATGCGCGCCTTGAGCTCCAGAATGTTAAACGGCTTCGTCAGATAGTCGTCCGCGCCATGCTCAAAGCCCATGAGCTTATCCATGTCGCCCGCCTTTGCCGTCAGCATGATGATCGGCACGTCGGAAAATTCGCGAATCTTCCGGCACGCGCCAAGGCCGTCGAGCCGTGGCATCATCAGATCCAGCACAATCAGATCAATATCTCCGCCGGAGGCAATCTCCACCGCCTCCTCGCCGTCGCTTCCGGTTACCACCGTATAGCCGTCGTTTTCCAGATTGAATTTGATGCCCTTGACGAGAAGCGCCTCGTCGTCAACGACCAGAATTTTCATGGCGTATCCTCCACTGTAATATCGTCGCGCAGCGCGTCAAACTTCTGCCGGCCGATCCCGCTGACCTCCATCAGCTGCTCAACCGTGACAAAACCGCCGCACAGCTCTCGGTATTCGATAATCCGTCCGGCCAGCACCTCGCCCACGCCCGGAAGCGTTTGCAGTGCATCTGCATCCGCCGTATTGATGTTTACAATTCCCTGCGGTGCGGCTTGATCCGCCCCGTCCGTCTCCGCGGCAGTGCTGTCTGCCGCTTCATTTTCTTCTGCATCCTGCTTCTCATTTTCCGTGTTTGTCTCCGGCACGTGCGATACCGCCGCGCCGATCGGATAGGGCACGCTTGCGCGTCCCAGCAGGAAGCCGACGGAGAACACCAGCGC
>CAKTUT010000068.1 GCA_934621665.1 uncultured Oscillospiraceae bacterium
TAGAACCAATTTGCTGATTATGATTACCGACGCGATTGTCCAATAATTTTGAAATGAGGCTTTTGCCATGAACCTATCCGCTTATTTCGCATCCCTGAACGTTCTGAATCTGCTATCCCGGATGCCTGCCGCTGTGGCGCAGGGCGTTATCTGGGGGCTTATGGCGTTGGGCGTGTTTATCACGTTCCGGCTGCTGGATATCGCCGATCTGACGGTGGACGGCTCGTTTGCGACGGGCGGTGCAGTGACCGTTATGCTGCTTCTCGCAGGCTGGCCCGCGTGGGCGGCGCTGCTGGCGGCGCTTTTGGCGGGTGTGCTGACCGGACTTTGCACCGGCTTCCTGCATACAAAGCTCGGCATTCCGGCAATTCTGGCCGGTATCCTGACGCAGTTTTCACTGTACTCCATCAACCTCCGCATTATGACCAAGGCGAACCAGACCGCCAGCATCAAAAAATTCGGTATGTTCTGGGAGACGGAGAGCGGCGGCAAGGGCTTTATCCTCTCGTCACTGCATATCCCACAGGCGATTGTCGTCGGGATTGTCCTTTCGGCACTGACGATTGCACTATTCTACTGGTACTTTGGCACAGAGCAGGGAAGCGCGCTGCGCGCTACGGGTTCAAACCCTGCGATGAGCCGTGCGCAGGGCATTCACATTGAGGCGATGAAGGTTATTGGCCTTGGGCTTTCCAACGGCATGGTTGCGCTGGCTGGCGGACTGATGACGCAGTTTCAGGGTACAGCCGACGTAAGCATGGGACGCGGCGCGATTGTCATCGGTCTTGCGGCCATCATCATCGGCGAGGTGCTGTGCGACGCGATTTTCAGCAGGGGCTGCAATTTTGCCGTCCGGCTGGCGTTTGTGGTACTGGGCGGCGTGATCTACTATGTGGTCATGGTTATTATCCTTTGGCTGCGGCTTGACCCGAACGACCTTAAGCTGTTTACCGCGATTATCGTAGCGATTTTCCTTTCTGTACCCTATCTGCGCGCGCAGAGCAGGAGCTCATTTGCGCAGGCAAAAAAGCACGCCGGAGAGAGGAGCAAAAAATCATGCTGAATGTGGAACATATCTCCAAGACGTTTAACCGCGGCACAATCAACGAAAAGCGCGCGCTGAACGATCTGAGCCTGAGTCTTGCGGACGGCGATTTTGTCACCGTGATTGGCGGCAACGGCGCGGGCAAATCGACGCTTTTGAACGCCGTGGCCGGCGTGTGGCCGGTGGACGACGGGAAAATTGAAATCAGCGGCGAGGACGTCACGGGTATGCCGGAATATCAGCGCGCACGCTATATCGGCCGCGTATTCCAAGACCCCATGATGGGCACTGCGCCCAATATGCAGATTGAGGAAAATCTGGCGCTGGCGTACCGCCGCGGCAAAAAGCGCGGATTGCGCTGGGGTGTGACACAGCAGGAAAAGGCACTCTACCGCGAAAAGCTTGCGACGCTTGGTCTTGGACTGGAGGATCGCATGACGGCACGTGTGGGACTGCTGTCCGGCGGACAGCGTCAGGCGCTGACGCTCTTGATGGCGGCGCTGCAAGCGCCAAAAATCTTGCTGCTTGACGAGCACACGGCGGCGCTTGACCCGGCCACGGCGGCAAAGGTTTTGGAGCTGTCTGACCAGATTATCCGCGAGCACAAGCTAACGGCGATGATGATTACACACAACATGACCGACGCCATTCGTCACGGCAACCGCCTGATTATGATGGATCGCGGCAGAATTGTGCTGGATATTGCGGGTGAGGAAAAAATGCGCCTGACAAAGGCAGATCTTCTGGCACGTTTTGCCGAAAAGGCGGGCGTACAGGAGGAGACAGACTCTGTTCTGCTGTCGTAACGCACGGAAAGCCGTTCATAAAAAACATTACCCTGCGCCGCAATTACGCGGTGCAGGGTAATTTTTTGTCCCGAGGACGAAAAAGACCGCTTTCCTATTTGGAAAACGGAGAAATTTACAATATTTATGCGCGCAGAGAATTGACAACGGCAATCCAGTATGCTAGAATAGTTATCCATAATGCCTGAGTGTGTGCTTTTGCCAAATATCCCTTTTACGCTAATTATTATAACACCGGCGCGGCAAATATGCAAGCATTGTGATGCGTTTTTAACAACGCGACCTGGCGTATCAAATACACAGAACCAAAAAGAAAGGCTGTGATGTTTCATAATGGTGAGGACACAGGATGTCGTGTTCGGCAAAACCGAACGCAAGAGCTTTGCCAAGCACGGCGAGGTACTGCCGATCCCCAATATGCTGAAAATCCAAAAGGATTCCTATGAATGGTTTCTGCGCGAGGGTCTGCACGAGGTCTTTAAGGACGTGGACGCGATCAGCGACTACACCGGCAACCTTGAGCTGAGCTTTCTGGACTACAGCATGAACGAGCCGCCCAAGTACACCGTTGAGGAGTGCAAGGAGCGCGATGCAACGTACGCAAAGCCCATCAAGGTTCGCGTGCGCCTGCATAATAAGGAGACGGGCGAGATCAAGGAGCAGGAAATCTTCATGGGCGATTTCCCGCTGATGACCAACGGCGGCACGTTTGTCATTAACGGCGCTGAGCGTGTTATCGTCTCCCAGATCGTCCGCAGCCCCGGTATGTATTACGGCGACGAGGTTGACAAGGCTGATCAGCATATCTATACCGCAACGGTTATCCCGTACCGCGGCGCGTGGCTGGAGTATGAGACCGACCTCAATAATGTCTTTTACGTTCGTATCGACAAGAACCGCAAGATCCCCATCACCTGCCTCATCCGCGCGCTGGGCATCTCCAGCGAGGGACAGATCAAGGAGCTCTTCGGCGAAGACCCCATGATTCTGGCAACACTGGAAAAGGACACCTGCCACACGCGCGAGGAATCGCTGCTTGAGATTTACCGCCGCCTGCGTCCGGGCGAGCCGCCCACAGTGGAAAGCGCCGAGAGCTATCTGGACGCGCTGTTCTTTGATGCGCGCCGCTATGACGTTTCCAAGGTTGGCCGCTATAAGTTCAACAAGAAGATGGACATTTGGAGCCGCCTGTCCGGTCAGACGCTGGCCAAGCCCATCGCCGACCCCATGACGGGCGAAATCCTTGCCATGGACGGCGAAACGCTCAGCCGTGAAAAGGCCAAGATGATCTCTGAGCGCGGCGTCAACGATGCTGTCCTGCTGATTAACGATCGCGAGGTCAAAGTGTTCTCCAACGGCATGGTCGATATGGCGAACTTCGTTGATTTTGACCCGAAGCAGTATGACATCAAGGAAAAGGTCTGCTTCCGCGTGCTGCGCGAAATGCTGGAGACCGTTTCTGCCGACGGCTGGGAAGAGGCCATTGAGGAGCGCCGCGACGAGCTGATCCCCAAGCACATCACCAAGGACGACATCCTTGCTTCCATCAACTATCTGCTGTGCATGGTGCACGGTGCAGGTACGCCCGATGACATTGACCATCTGGGCAACCGCCGTCTGCGCTGCGTGGGCGAGCTGCTGCAAAACCAGTTCCGCGTGGGCTTCACGCGTCTGGAGCGTGTTATCCGCGAGCGCATGACCATTCAGGATCTGGACGTAGTCACGCCGCAGAGCCTGATCAATATCCGTCCCGTGACTGCGGTGATCAAAGAGTTCTTCGGATCTTCTCCGCTGTCACAGTTTATGGATCAGAACAACCCGCTGGCAGAGCTGACGCACAAGCGCCGTCTGTCGGCACTTGGCCCGGGCGGTCTGTCGCGTGAGCGCGCATCGTTCGACGTCCGAGATATTCACTACACGCACTACGGCCGTATGTGCCCGATTGAGACACCAGAAGGTCCGAACATCGGCCTGATCAACTATCTGGCATCGTATGCGAGAATCAACGAGTACGGCTTTATCGAAGCGCCGTTCCGCAAGATTGACAAGGCTACCGGCCGCATCACCGACACCGTGGAATATATGACGGCCGATGTCGAGGACGATTACTACATCGCGCAGGCATCCGAGCCGGTGGACGAGGAGAACCGCTTCGTCAACCCGCGTGTCATCTGCCGTCACCGTGACGAGATCATCTCGGTTGAGCGTGAGCTCATCGACTATGTTGACGTTGCACCGAACATGATGACCTCCATCGCAACGGCGTTCATTCCGTTCCTGGAAAACGACGACGCAAACCGCGCACTGATGGGCGCGAATATGCAGCGTCAGGCTGTGCCGCTGATGGTCACCGAGTCTCCGATTGTCGCAACCGGCATCGAGCACAAGTGCGCCGTTGACTCTGAGGTCTGCATTACGGCGAAAGGCCCGGGCGTTGTCACCCGCGTGAGCGCCACCGGCATTTCCGTCCGCTATGACGACGGCAATACCGCCGACTATACGCTGACGAAGTTTGCCCGCTCCAACCAGGGCACGTGCATCAACCAGCGCCCGATTGTTGAAGCCGGCGAGCGCGTGGAGGCAGGTCAGGTAATCGCTGACGGTCCTGCCTGCTCACAGGGTGAAATTGCGCTTGGCAAGAACGTCCTGATCGGCTTTATGACGTGGGAGGGCTACAACTACGAGGACGCCATTCTTCTGAACGAGCGTCTTGTCCGCGAGGACGTGTTCACCTCCATCCACATTGAAGAATATGAAACCGAGTCGCGCGACACTAAGCTCGGCCCGGAAGAAATCACCCGCGACATCCCCAACGTCGGCGAGGATACCCTCAAGGATCTGGATGAAAACGGTGTGATCCGCGTTGGCGCGGAGGTCACCTCCGGCGACTATCTGGTCGGTAAGGTCACGCCCAAGGGCGAAACTGAGTTGACGGCGGAAGAGCGTCTGCTGCGCGCCATCTTCGGCGAAAAGGCAAGAGAAGTCCGCGACTCCTCCCTCAAGGTTCCGCACGGCGAGGCCGGTATCATCGTGGACGTCAAGGAATTCACCCGCGAAAACGGCGACGAGCTTGCGCCCGGCGTCAACAAGGTTGTCCGCGTCTATATCGCCCAGAAGCGTAAAATTTCTGTCGGCGACAAGATGGCCGGCCGCCACGGCAACAAGGGCGTTGTTTCCCGCATCCTGCCGCAGGAGGATATGCCGTTCCTGCCCGATGGCACGCCGCTGGATATCGTTCTGAACCCGCTGGGCGTTCCGTCCCGTATGAACATCGGTCAGGTTCTGGAGGTTCACCTTGGCTATGCCGCCCACTCCATGGGCTGGAAAGTTGCTACGCCGATCTTTGACGGCGCAAACGAGAGAGAAATCCGTGAGCTGCTGAAAGAAGCGGGCGTTGCCGAGGACGGCAAGAGCGTTCTGTACGACGGCCGTACCGGCGAGGCCTTTGACCAGCGCGTTACGGTCGGCTATCCGTACTACCTCAAGCTCCACCATCTGGTTGATGATAAGATTCACGCACGTTCCACCGGCCCGTACTCACTGGTTACGCAGCAGCCGCTCGGCGGCAAGGCACAGTTCGGCGGCCAGCGCTTCGGCGAAATGGAAGTCTGGGCACTGGAGGCCTATGGCGCGGCCTACACGCTGCAGGAAATCCTGACGGTCAAGTCCGACGACGTGACCGGCCGTGTCAAGACCTACGAGGCGATTGTCAAGGGTCACAACGTGCCCAAGCCCGGAGTGCCCGAATCGTTCAAGGTTCTGGTCAAGGAGCTTCAGTCTCTGTGCCTCGACGTCAAGGTGCTTGACGAGCAGGGCGACGAGATCGAGCTCAAGGATGAGGACGAGGATGAGGGCTACGGCGCAGGCGGCAATTACAACGACGAAGAGCTGTCGCTGTATGACGGACCTGTCACTGGCGATGTCGGCGAGAATGAAGCCGCGGACAACGGCTATGAACTGAAAGACGAGGACGATGTGCTCGGCCTGCTCGGCGATGAGTCGGACGGCGATTCGAGCGAATCGGACGACGAAGAATAAGGAGGTGGCAATACAATGAGTTACGCAACGTTTGACGCAATTAAAATCGGTATTGCTTCCCCGGATAAGATCCGCGAATGGTCTTATGGCGAGGTCAAGAAGCCGGAAACCATCAACTACCGCACCCTGAAGCCCGAACGTGACGGTCTGTTCTGTGAGCGCATCTTTGGCCCGACCAAGGACTGGGAATGCCACTGCGGCAAGTATAAGAAAATCCGCTATAAGGGCAAGATCTGCGACCGCTGCGGCGTTGAGGTCACTAAGGCAAAGGTTCGCCGCGAGCGCATGGGTCACATTGAGCTGGCCGCGCCGTGCAGCCACATCTGGTACTTCAAGGGTATCCCCTCCCGCATGGGTCTGCTGCTCGACATTAGCCCCCGCATTCTGGAAAAGGTTCTGTACTTTGCAAGCTATATTGTCACCGATCCCGGCGACTGCCCGCTGGCAAAGGGGCAGATCCTGTCTGAAAAAGAGTACCGCGATATGCGCGAAAAGTATGAGGACGATTTCAAGGCCGCCATGGGCGCAGAGGCCGTCAAGGAGCTGCTCAGCCAGATCAATCTGGAGGAGCTTTCCGAGCAGCTGCGCAGTGAGCTGAAAGATGCGTCCGGTCAGAAGAAGCTGCGTATCATCAAACGCCTTGAGGTGGTGGAGTCGTTCCGGATGTCCGGCAATGATCCCACGTGGATGATCATGGATGTCCTGCCCGTCATCCCGCCCGAGCTGCGCCCGATGGTTCAGCTGGACGGCGGCCGCTTTGCGACCTCCGATCTCAATGACCTGTACCGCCGCGTCATCAACCGCAATAACCGCCTCAAGCGTCTGATTCAGCTTTCTGCGCCGGATATCATCATCCGCAACGAAAAGCGCATGCTGCAGGAAGCGGTTGATGCGCTGATCGACAACGGCCGCCGCGGCCGCGCCGTCACCGGCGCAAACAACCGCGCGCTCAAGTCTCTGTCCGATATGCTCAAGGGCAAGCAGGGACGTTTCCGCCAGAACCTGCTCGGCAAGCGTGTTGACTACTCCGGCCGTTCGGTTATCGTCGTCGGCCCGGAACTCAAGCTTTATCAGTGCGGCGTGCCCAAGGAAATGGCCATTGAGCTGTTCCGCCCGTTTGTCATGAAAAAGCTCGTCGAGGACGGCCTTGCAAACAACATCAAGTCCGCCAAGAAGATGATCGACAAGGGCAAGGACGAGGTTTGGGATGCACTGGAGGATATTATCAAGGATCGCCCGGTCATGCTGAACCGTGCGCCTACGCTGCACCGCCTTGGCATTCAGGCCTTTGAGCCGGTGCTGGTTGAGGGTCGCGCGCTGAAGCTGCATCCGCTGTGCTGTACTGCATTTAACGCCGACTTTGACGGCGACCAGATGGCAATTCACGTTCCGCTGTCCGCCGAGGCGCAGGCAGAGGCGCGTATGCTGATGCTGTCGGCCAACAACCTTCTGCGTCCGCAGGACGGCAAGCCCGTCACCGTTCCGACGCAGGATATGATCCTTGGCACGTATTATCTGACGTATCAGCGCTATGACGTTGACGCGTTTGAAACGATTCACGAGGCAATGCCCCTGCTTGACTGCGGCAAGCTCGCACCGGAAAAGCCCATCTGGGTCAAAAACGTCTGGGACGATCCGGAAAGCCCGGATTACCAGCTGTATCTGCGCACCAGAGGAGAACTGCTGCAGAACGAGACTGACCGTCCCGAGACGATCCCCGGCTCGTATCAGACGCTGGAGCAGGCTGTTAAGGCTGTGGATGCGGGCGAGGTTTCGCTGAGCGATGTGATCTATGTCTGGAACGTCTGGGACAATGCCGCAGATATCAAGGAAGAGAACCACATCTATATCCGCACCGTTGGCGCATATGCCAAGGAGGCGTTTGAGAACGGCTCTGTCAAGCCGAAAGAATACTTCAAGATGTTCCACTCCGAGGACGAGGCCATGATGGCCTACGCAGAGGGTCTGATTGACATGCACGACCCGATTCACGTGTGGAAAGAGCTTGAGATTGACGGCAAAAAAGAGCATCGCATCATCAACGCCACCGTCGGCCGCCTGATTATCAACGACGCCATCCCGCAGAATCTTGGCTTTAAGAAGCGCGAAACGGTTGACGATATGTTTGAGCTGGAAATCGACTTTGTCGTCGGTAAAAAGCAACTTGGCAAGATCATCGACAACTGTATCCGCGTCAATGGCTTTACGCTGTCCACCGAGATGCTCGACAAGGTCAAGGCGCTCGGCTACAAGTACTCCACCAGAGCCTCCATTACGGTTTCCATCGCCGATATGGAAATCCCGGAGAAGAAATATGAGCTGATTCACGAGGCAGAAAAGGAAGTCGTCAAGATTGACCGCCAGTATAAGCGCGGCTTTATCACAAACGACGAACGCTACCGCCTGACGGTTCAGCAGTGGGAAAAGTCCATCAAGGACGTCACCGACGCCCTGCAGGGCAACCTGAAGCGGTTCAACCCGATCTTCATGATGGCCGACTCCGGCGCGCGCGGCAGCATGAACCAGATCCGTCAGCTGGCCGGTATGCGCGGCCTGATGGCAGATACGAACGGCCGCACGATCGAAAT
>CAKTUT010000069.1 GCA_934621665.1 uncultured Oscillospiraceae bacterium
GCTTCTCGCCGTCAAACTGGCCGAGTATCGCTCGCCCGTTGCTCGCGCCCAAGTCAAAGGCTAATAAATTGCGCATCATTTCACGACGCCTTTCTGGAGAATGATGTTGGCGTAAATGGCGGTTTCGCCGCTCTGGACGATGCAGTAGGTCTTGCGCGCCTCATCATAGAATTCAAAGCGTTCGTAGCTGCCGAATGCCTCTGCGCCGCGCTTGTCGTATTTGGCGACGATCTTCTTATACTCGTCCCAGATGGGAACTTCCAGACCCTTGTCCTTATCGGCAACCTGCATGATCATGGCCGGATGCGCAACATACTCATCCAGCGGGATGACCTGCAAAATTGCGTCGAGCAGCTCACACACGCCGTGGCCGTCGGCACGGACGAGCACGCAGTTGTTGGGCTTTGCCATGGAAGCGCCGGGGAAGTTGCCGTCGCCGATGCAGATGCGGTCGCCGTGACCCATTTCACACAGTACTTTCAAAAGCTCCGGGGACAGAATGGGGGGGATATTTTTCAGCATAATGTAGCTCCTCTCTTATAAAACAGGGCAGGCAAGCGCCTGCCCTGTACGGTTGTGTATGAACTTAGCGGATATTGCGGTACATCGGGCCGTAGGCGGCGCAGGCGCGATAGTCCTGACCTTCCTTGTCCATGCCGAATGCGTTCCATGCCGCCGGACGGAACACGTCCTGATCGGGCACGTTGTGCATGCAGACCGGAATACGCAGCATCGAGCAGAGCGTAATAAGGTCAGCGCCAACATGGCCATAGGAGATTGCGCCATGGTTTGCGCCCCAGTTCTGCATGACAGAGTAGGCGCTTTCAAACGGGCTGCCAGCCTTGCCGTCGCAGCGCGGGGTGAACCAGGTGCACGGCCAGGTGGGGTTGGTGCGCTCCATGAGCGTATCGGTGACCTCATCGGGCAGCTTGACCGTCCAGCCCTCAGCGATCTGGAGCACGGGGCCGAGACCCTTGACCAGATTCAGACGGATCATGGTAGCGGGCATTTCTGCGCGGGTGACAAAGTGGCTGGAGAAGCCGCCGCCGCGGAAGTTGTCAAAGCCAGCCTCGCACCAGACGGTGGCGTCGGTCATCTTCTTGATATCCTCGTCGGTGACCTCCCACCAGCGCTTCATGACGGCATTGCCGTTTTCATCGGTGCACTCGCCGCAGGCGTCAAGGCACGCAGCACCGGAGTTCAGCAGGTGGATGATGCCGCCGTTGTCCTTCGCCTTGCCCTCAAGGTCATAGCCGGTGACGCGCTTGGTCGCCTCGGGCGACCAGTAGGTGCGGACGTCGGCAAAAATCTGTGCACGGTTGGTCAGCAGCTCCATGAAGAGCATGCCAAGGCCGTTGAGCACGTCGTTCTCAGTCGCAAAGACCATCGGTTCTTTCTTGCCGGTGAAGTCAAACGAGGAGTTGAGGACAGCCTCAGGATAGTCGCAGTTGGGCCAGTGGTCGGTCCACTGTCTCTGACCCTGGAAGCCGGCGGCGATGGCGTTGTGGCCAACCTTTTCTTCCTCAAAGCCGTCGGGCAGATTGTCATTGCCCTGAATCAGATCCTTGATGATGCAATACATCTTGATCGTGAATTCCCACTGCTTCTCTTTTTCTTCGGGGGTGAACTTGATGCGGCGGGTCTCGCCGAGGAATTCCACGGATTCGGGGTTATCGTCGCGGCCTTCCTTGCAGTGTTCTTTCGTCCACGCCATGGCCTTTTCAAACATCTCGTGGTCGTAGATGCCCTCTTCCATGCGGCGCAGAATTTCGACCTCATCAACGGACTCAACGCGCAGGCCAAGATATTCCTCCATGAAGTCCTGATCCATGATGGAGCCGCCGATACCCATGGTGACGGAGCCGATCTGCAGATAGCTCTTGCCGCGCATCGTGGCGGCGGCGACGGCCGCGCGGCCAAAGCGCAGCAGCTTTGCCTTTACATCCTCGGGAATGTCGGTAACCTGATCGCGATCCTGCACCTCGTGGCCATAGATGCCAAATGCCGGCAGACCCTTTTGCGCGTGCGTGGCCAGGACGGAGGCCAGATACACAGCGCCCGGACGCTCGGTGCCGTTGAAGCCCCATACGCCCTTGATGGTCATAGGATCCATGTCCATGGTCTCAGAGCCGTAGCACCAGCACGGCGTGACCGACAGCGTGATGGCAACGCCCTCACGCTTGAACTTCTCGGCGCAGGCGGCAGATTCCGGCACGCGGCCGATGGTGGAGTCAGCCATGACGACCTTGACGTGGTCGCCGTTGGAATAGTAGAGGTTTTCCTCAAACAGCTTTTTTGCGGCCTCGGCCATTGCCATAACCTGATCTTCCAGGCTCTCGCGCAGCTGCATGGGGCCGCGGCGGCCGTCGATGATGGGACGGATGCCAATGACGGGATATTCGCCGACATAACGATTCTTTGCCATAGGATATTTCCTCCTGTTCATACTCCGCGGACAAACCGCGGGTGTTAAAATAACGTAAAAATTTATCGACATTACCGCGCTTGTGCGCCGTAAGGTGTCTACAAAACGAGCTTGCTCTTCAGGCGCGTTACGCGCGGCGGAACAGTGCTTCCCTCGATGCGCTCGATGAGATATGAGCCGGCCAGACGGCCGAGCTCCTGCTCATTTTGCTGTACAACCGGAAGCGGCGGCGTCATCATGCTGCAGATATCAACGCAGTCATAGCCGAATACGCTGATTTCGTCCGGGATTTTGATGCCGCGCTCACGCGCCGCCGTAATCAGGCCAAACGTGATATCGTAGTTTGTGGAAAAAATTGCGGTGGGCGGATTGGGGAGCGTCAGCAGTGACACAAGCCCCTGATAGCCGGTGGCGAACGCGTTTTCGCCGCTGATAACGAGCGAATCGTCATAAAATACGCCATTTTCATTCAGCGCCCGCAGATAGCCCGCCAGACGCTCACGCGCCGTAGAGACGGAGCGCGGACCGGAAATCACGCCGATGCGCCGGTGACCGCGCGAAAGAAGATAGGAGATTGCCTGATAGACTGACTCGGTGTTGTCGGTCAGAACTGCATCGGCCTGCGCGCCGGGAAGCATGCGGTCAACCTGTACCACCGGCACGCCGGAGTTTTCGGCCAGCGCGTTAAACTCCTCCAGCGTCAGATTTTCCGGCACATAAATCAGACCGTCGATGCCTGTTCCAAGCAGAAATTGAAGATTATCATGCTCAAGGCCATAGTTTGAGCCATAGCACGAGACAAGGCTGTGATAGCCGTTTGCCCGCAGAACCCGGTCAAGCGCCAGCAGCACCGCGCCATAGAACGGAGCGGTCATATCAGGAATCAGAACGCCGACCGAGTGGCTGCGCTGCGTTTTGAGGTTGCGCGCAAAGGGATTGACGCGGTAGTCAAGCGCTTGAATGGCCTCGCGGATGGCGTCTGCGTTTTTCTCGCGCACGCTTCCGCCATTTAAATATTTGGAAATGGTAGAGGGCGCAACGCCGGCGCGCTCAGCCACATCTTTGATGGTTGCCATACTCCTCCAAAGAAAACGAATCGTTTCACATTATATTAAATAAAAAAGAGAAAACAGATATGTCTTGTTCGCTGACTCTATTGTACGAGAAAAAATTTGTTACGTCAATACAAAAATTCAAAAAATAACTTGATTTTTCTTGTGATATTGTTTATGATAGGCGTACACCAAGTGATTGGCAAGATCATCACAGGCGTTCGAAAACGAATCGGTTCGTTTTCAAGGGGCAATGAAAAGGCATCAAATAGGAAGGTGATATGGCAATGGCTGAGACAATTCTGCGCATGACCGGTATTCAGAAATACTTCCCAGGTGTCCATGCGCTGGACAATGCACAGCTGGAGGTCCGCGAGGGCGAGGTCATGGCGCTGATCGGGGAAAATGGTGCGGGCAAGTCCACACTGATGAAAATTCTCACGGGCGTCTATACCAAGGACGCAGGCACGATCGAGCTGTTCGGCAAGCCCGTGGAAATCCACGGACCGAGAGACGCACAGGCCAAGGGCGTGTGTATTGTACATCAGGAACTGAACCTGATGCAGCATCTGACTGTAGCGGAGAACATTTATATCGGCCGTGAGCCGACCAAGGGTCTGCTGCTCGACAAGGCCGAGCAGAACCGCATGACCGACGAGCTGATGAAGTCACTTCATCTGAATATCCCGGCCAAAACGCCTGTTAAGCAGCTGACTGTTGCAAAGCAGCAGATGGTTGAGATTGCAAAGTCGCTTTCCCACAATAATACGAAGATTCTCGTCATGGATGAGCCGTCGGCCGCCCTGACCGAGAGTGAAATTGAGGATCTGTTTACGTTCATCCGCCGGCTTAAGGCAACGGGCGTCGGCATCATCTATATCTCGCACCGTATGGACGAACTCAAGCAGATCACCGACCGCATCACTGTTATGCGCGATGGCCAGTATGTCGATACCGTCGATACCGCCACCACGCCGATGGAAAAGATCGTGCAGATGATGGTTGGCCGCGTTATTTATGAAGAGCCCAAGACCCATTCCAATGTTGAGCCCGATGCACCCGTCGTGCTGGAGGCTGAGCATCTGGTCTCCGACGATGTCAAGGACGTTTCGTTCCAGCTGCGCAAGGGCGAAATCCTCGGCTTTGCAGGCCTGATGGGCGCAGGACGTACCGAGACGGCACGTCTGCTGTGCGGCGCTGACCCGCGCGAAAAGGGCACGATCCGCATCAACGGCAGGGAAGTGAAAATCCACTCGCCGCGCGATGCCGTTGCCGCCGGTATCGGCTATCTTTCCGAGGATCGCAAGCGCTATGGCCTGTGCCTTGGCCTGTCGGTTGCAGACAATACGGTGCTCGCGTCGCTGGATAAATTTGCGGCAGGCCCGTTTGTCAACGATAAGAAGATCAATGAAGCCTCCCGCCAGTATGTAGAAAAGGTTCGCACGAAAACGCCGACCGTTGCCACCCCGGTGCGCAGCCTTTCCGGCGGCAACCAGCAGAAAGTCGTCCTTTCCAAGTGGCTGCTCAATGACTGCGATATTCTGATTTTTGACGAGCCGACGCGCGGCATCGACGTTGGCGCAAAGAGCGAAATCTACAAGCTGATGACGCAGCTGGCAGAAGAAGGAAAATCCATTATTATGATCTCGTCCGAGCTTCCCGAGCTGCTTCGTATGTCTGACCGTGTCATCGTCATGTGCGAGGGACGCAAGACCGGCGAGCTGGACATCGCCGAGGCAACACAGGAAAAGATCATGACGCTTGCAACCAAGAGAGAAGTGGGGTAACAACATGGAAAAGAAAAAACTCAATCTGCAAAAGCTGCTTGCACCGGCGGCGCTGGTCATTCTTTATATCATCTTTTCAATTTTCGGCAACAACTTCCTGTCAGTAGACATGGTCAAGAACATTCTTGAGTCCAGCTACTACATCGGCTTCATGGCCTTTGGCGTGACGTTCATCATCATCACCGGCGGCATTGACCTGTCGCTCGGTACGGTTATGATGTGCGCGGCGCTGCTGGGCGGCTATTCGTTCAAGCAGGGCTGGCCGCTGATCGCATCCGTCGCGCTGACCATTCTTGTCGGCGTTGTATTCGGCTTTGTCAACGGCAACCTGATTGCCCGTCTGCACCTGCCTCCCTTTATCGCAACGCTTGGCACACAGATGATGGCAGCTGGCCTCGGCTCGATCATCACCAAGGTTCAGTCCCAGACCTGGCCTACTGCTACGGCAGAAGTCGGCGGCTGGTTCAAGAAAGTCTTTATCCGCGCAGAACTGTTCGGCATCAAGGGCTTCCCGGTTGGCGCGTTCTGGCTGATTGGCTTCTTTGTCATCGCGGCGCTTATCCTGCACAAAACCAAGTTCGGTCGTTATGCATTCGCCATCGGCTCGAACGAAGAGGCTACCCGCCTTTCCGGCATCAAGGTTGACAACTGGAAGGTCGCTGTCTACACGCTCTCCGGCTTCTTTATCGGTATGTCCGCGCTGTTCTATGCCGCGGCCTACACCACCATCACCCCGGGCACCGGCGCCGGTCAGGAAATGAACGGCATCACCGGCGTTATCATCGGCGGCACGTCCATGTCGGGCGGCTCCGGCTCAATGGTCGGCACGCTCATCGGCGTGTTCATCATGTCCGTCCTGAAAAACGGCCTTTCGTCCTGCGGCCTGCAGGCTCCGTGGCAGACGTTCCTTACCGGTGTTGTCGTCATCGGCGCTGTTCTGCTGGATATCGCACGTACCAAGGCTGCCAACCGCGTCAAAAAAGGTTAATTTGTAATTCATTTGTATTAAGCGCAGAACACTGCGTTTGATAATAAAATTTAGGAGGAACTATCTAATGAAAAAGCTGATCGCTCTGCTCCTGGCAGTTGTCATGGTTGTCGGCCTGGTTGCCTGTGCCGCCAAGACCGAGACCCCTGCTGCCGACACCAACAAGACTGAGACTCCCGCAACCGAGACCCCCGCTGCTGAGACTCCTGCAACCGAAGAGCCGGCTGCTGAAGAGCCCGCTTCCACCGAGAAAATGTACATCCCCGTCATGGCTAAGGGCTTCCAGCATCAGTTCTGGCAGGCTGTTAAGGCCGGCGCTGACGCAGCTGCCGCTGATTTCGGTGTAGAGATCTACTTCGACGGCCCTGCTTCCGAGACTGAAATCGACGCACAGGTCAACATGGTTAAGACCGAGCTTTCCAAGAACCCCAAGGCTATGGCTCTGGCTGCGCTGTCCACCGATGCTGTCACCGAGATTCTGGAAGAGTGCGCAGAAAAGAACATCCCCGTTATCGGCTTTGACTCCGGTGTTCCCGGCGACACCACTGGCGCTGTTAAGGCTACCGCCTGCACCAACAACGAGTCCGCTGCCGCCATCGCTGCTGAAAAGTTCGGCGAGAACGACACGGTTGTTGAGGCTATGAAGAACGCAACCTCTGACAACCCCGTCATCATTGGCTGCCTGTCTCAGGATGCTGTCTCCGCTTCCGTCTGCGGCCGTACCACCGGCTTCGTTGACAAGATGTATGAGATCGCCGAGACCTACCAGCCCGGTAAGGTTTCTGTCGAAGGGCACGCAAAGTGGGAAAAGAAGGTTGATGCTCCCGCGATCATCATCGAGGTTGCCATCTCCGCTACCACCGA
Organism: uncultured Oscillospiraceae bacterium; assembly: GCA_934621665.1. Lineage (GTDB taxonomy): Bacteria > Bacillota > Clostridia > Oscillospirales > Oscillospiraceae > CAG-170. The sequence continues at coordinate 7,117 of CAKTUT010000069.1, forward strand.
GGCTACCGCTGTTCAGACCGCTGCCAACTCCCTGCTCGGCATGAACCCCGTTGCGATCTTCTGCTCCAACGAGGGCGCTGTTACCGGCTTCCTGTCTGCTGTCTCTGATGGCGAGGATCTGGCTGAGGGCGGCAAGTACGACGGTCTGGTTGTTGCCGGCTTCGATGCAGGCGCAGCACAGAAGAACGCTGTCCGTCAGGGCTGGTTCTATGGCTCCGTCACGCAGGATCCGTATCAGATCGGCTACAAGGCTGTTGAGCTGGCTGTCAAGGCCGCCAACGGTGAAGAGGTCTCCGATGTTGACACCGGTGCTCAGTGGTACAATGCTGAGAACATCGACGACGAGATGATCTCCCTGCTGGTTTATGACTAATCGTTAAGCAAATTCATTTTTACCCCCCCTAAACCCCAGCCGGCGTCGCGAAAGCGGCGCCGGCACTTTTTTATCTACAGGCTTAAAACCGCTGCGTTTTTGCCCAAAAGGCTTGCAATTTCTTCCACAAGCGTGTATAATAGCGCCGAAATGTCAGTGCCGGGAAGCGGGGTGAGATGCCCCCACGATGCCGTCGCTGTAAGGTTGAGATGTGCGCAACGATGTCACTGGGCAACCGGGAAGACTGCACATTTGATGAAGCCAAGTCAGAAGACCGACTTACATTGCCGTACAAAGCGCTGCGGGTCACAGCGAATTTGTTAAGCCCCTCTTGCTTTGTCCGGCGGAAAAAAGAAAGGGGAACAACCAATTATGAAAAACAGAAGAATTTTTGCCGCACTGCTTGCAGTTGTCATGCTGCTTGCCGCTCTGGCAGGCTGCGCCGCCAAGCCCGGCAAGACCATCACCGTTGAGGTTACCCACAGCGATGGAACAACCAAGGAATTTACCATTAAGACGGATGAGCAGTATCTGCGCGGCGCGCTCGATCAGGAAAAGCTGATTGCGGGCACGGATTCCGAATATGGCCTGTATGTCCTGACGGTTGACGGTGAGACGGTCAACGAAGAGAACCAGGAGTGGTGGGGCTATACCAAGTCCGGCGAGTATGTTGACGTGGGCGTTGACAGCTGCGAAATCGCTGACGGCGACCACTATGAGTTCACGTTTAACGTGGGTTGGTAATGAAAGATAAAAATATCGCGCTGCCTAGAAAGGCAGCGCGATATTTTTATACAAAGCGCATTGCATCCAGCGGCCTTACCGCATTCTCCGCCTTTTGTTTAATTATCATCCACCGACTCATATTCTGCGTCCACAATATCGGGATTAACATCATCGTTTGGATTCTCATAGCCGCCGGCGGCGCGCTGTGCGCCGGTAGGCGGGGTGATGTTCAGCTCATTGAGGATGGC
>CAKTUT010000070.1 GCA_934621665.1 uncultured Oscillospiraceae bacterium
CGCCGTCTCATGCAGAATCTGACGCGCCGTTGGCGCTATAAAAAGCTCTTCAAGCTTTTTAACAGATTCTAGTATAAGTAAGCGCCGAATTGTGCGATGCCGTCTTAATCCTCCTGTATACAAAAAACACCGGCAGTCATCCGACTGCCGGTGTTTTTGCTATCTGAAGATTTATTTATTCTGAAGCTTTGCGTCAATGGCAGCCGCGGCTTTCTTGCCTGCGCCCATTGCCAGAATGACGGTCGCTGCACCCGTGACGGCGTCGCCGCCGGCAAAGACGTTTTCACGCGTGGACATCTCGTTCTCGTCAACGATGATGCCGCCCTTCTTGTTGGTCTCAAGACCCGGCGTGGTGGAACGGATCAGTGGGTTGGGGCTGGTGCCAAGGGACATGATGACCGTGTCCACATCCAGTACAAACTCAGAGCCCTCAACCGGAATCGGACGGCGGCGGCCGGAAGCGTCAGGCTCGCCAAGCTCCATCTTAATGCACTTCATACCGTTCACGCGGCCATCCTCGCCGCCAAGAATTTCAACCGGATTGGTGAGGGTCATAAACTCAATGCCCTCTTCCTTGGCGTGGTGCTGCTCTTCCAGACGGGCGGGCATTTCAGCCTCGCCGCGGCGGTAGACAATGTAAACCTTTTCCGCACCCATACGCTTTGCGCAGCGCGCAGCGTCCATGGCAACGTTGCCGCCGCCGACGATCGCCGCCGCATGGCTGACCAGAATCGGCGTGTCGCTTTCTTCCTTATATGCTTTCATCAGGTTGATACGCGTCAGATACTCGTTTGCCGAGCAAACACCCTTGAGCTCTTCGCCGGGGATGTGCATGAACATCGGCAGACCAGCACCCGAACCGACGAATACAGCCTTGAAGCCCATCTCGTCAAACAGCTCGTCGATGGACAGCACCTTGCCGATGACCATGTTGGTCATGACCTCAACGCCCATGGCCTTGAGCTTTTCAACCTCGTTTGCAACGATGGCCTTGGGCAGACGGAACTCGGGGATGCCATAGACCAGAACGCCACCTGCGGTGTGCAGTGCTTCAAAAATAGTGACGGCATAGCCCTTTTTTGCAAGCTCGGACGCACATGTCAGACCAGACGGGCCAGAGCCGACAACTGCAACCTTGATGCCGTTGGACTCGGGCTTCTGCGGCATGGCGTTCACGTTTTCACGATACCAGTCGGCGACAAAGCGCTCCAGACGGCCGATGGCAACCGGCTCGCCCTTGACGCCGCGCACACACTTGGACTCGCACTGCGTCTCCTGCGGGCAGACACGGCCGGACAGCGCGGGCAGTGCGTTGGTGGAGGTGATGATTTCATAAGCACCGGCAAAATCGCCCTCGGCGACCTTTGCAATAAACTCGGGGATCTGAATGTTGACCGGGCAGCCCTCAACGCACTTTGGCTTCTTGCAGTGCAGGCAGCGGCCAGCCTCTTCCATGGCCATCTCGGCGGTGTAGCCAAGCGTGACTTCTTTAAAGTTATGATTACGGACGTTGGGATCCTGCTCCGGCATCGGAGTTTTGGTCAGTGTCATGTTCGCCATTTTATGTATCCTCCCCTTACTTGATCAGCTCTTCGCCCAGCTTTTCAAGCCGGCACTTGTGGCTCTGGCGTACCTCGGCCTCGCGCTCACGATAGACGGTGTTGCGATTCATGAGCTCGGCGTAGTCAACCTTGTGGCCGTCGAAGTCCGGGCCGTCAACGCAGGCAAATTTGACCTCGCCGCCAACGGTGACGCGGCAGCCGCCGCACATGCCGGTGCCGTCGACCATAATCGGGTTCAGAGAGACGATGGTCTTGACGCCGAACGGCTCGGTCGTCTTGGAGACAAACTTCATCATGGGGATCGGACCGATGGCCAGAACCTCGTCATACTGACGGCCGGACTCCAGAAGCTGCTGAAGCTTGACGGTGACAAAGCCGTGCTCGCCATACGAGCCGTCGTCGGTCATCAGATACAGGTTGTCGCAGGCTTCCTTGAACTCGTCCTCAAGGATCACAATGTCCTTGTTGCGGAAACCGACAATCACATCGGTCTCAACACCGGCCTCCTTAAAGGCCTTGGCCGACGGATACGCGATGGCGCAGCCAACGCCGCCGCCGACAACGCACACGCGCTTTTTTCCCTCTACGTCCGTAGGCTTGCCAAGCGGGCCGACAAAGTCCTGAATATAGTCGCCCTCGTTGAGGCTGCCGAGCAGCTCGGTAGACAGGCCGACTTTCTGGAAAATAATCGAAACCGTGCCCTTTTCGCGGTCATAGCCGGCGATGGTCAGCGGCACGCGCTCAGATTTGTCGTCAACGCGGAAAATGATGAACTGACCGGCCTTTGCCTTATGGGCAACAAACGGCGCTTCGATCTCCATCAGCGTAACCGCGGAGTTGAGCTCTTTCTTGCGTACGATTTTGTACATAACCTTCATCCCTTCACGTTTATCAAATATTTTCTATTTGAAAAGTTCCATACAGTTTTTATTATAGCACGCTCATACGCCGGTTGTAAACCGACTCGATGCATTTTTACGGATTTCCGATCACAATATTTTTTTTTTTGACGCGCTGCCACGAAAATTCCGGCGTAAGATCCTGCGCGCTTACTGTTTCCGGTGCATCCAGAATTCCCGCCAGATACGCAAGTCCGCCCACAAGGCGTTCCGGCGTGCAGCGCTGCCGCAGCGCGCCCATGTCAAGATCGTGCTCACGCTTTGACAGCCGCCGTCCATCCGGCGCTGTCAGCAGCGGCACATGATAATACACCGGCGTGGGCGCGCCAAGCAGCCGCTGCAAGTAGATTTGTCGCGGCGTAGATGACAGCAGATCCCGCCCACGCACAATCTGCGTCACACCGCCCGCCGCGTCATCGGTGACGACCGCCAGCTGATAGGCATATACGCCATCGGAGCGGCAGATGATAAAATCGCCGCACTCGCGCGCCAGATTCTCAGAATAGTCTCCCTGCAGCCCGTCGCAAAACAAAATCGTCTCATCCGGCACGATCAGCCGCCACGCTGGCGCACGCGTCTTTCCTGCCCGCTCCACCGCAGTTAGATTCCGGCAAGTCCCGGCATAGATCACGTTTCCGTCGGATGCGTGCGGCGCGCTTGCCGCGTGCAGTTCGTTTCGCGTGCAGTAGCACGGATACACCAGCCCCAGCGCCGAAAGGCGTGCAAACTGCTCCGCATAGCACGCCGTGCGCGCGCTCTGCGGGATCTGCTCCACGTCCCAGTCCAGCCCCAGCCACTCCAGATCGCGCTTCAGCTGATCTGCATATTCTACTCTGCATCGCGCCGGGTCAAGATCCTCAATTCGCAGGATCATTGTTCCGCCGCAGCTGCGCACCGAGAGCCACGCCAGAAGCGCAGAAAATACGTTTCCAAGATGCATTCTGCCGCTGGGGCTTGGTGCAAAGCGTCCAATCTGCCGCATGGCGCGCCTCCTTTGTTGTTTTTCTGTGTATTCTCGTTTGTCCGCCGCTATTGTAGCATGCAGCGCGCTGTGATACAATGGAAAAAAGCATATTCCAAACGAGGTATCGCCATGAACAAGTTCTTCGGCCATCTGAAAACCATCACGCACCATCGCCGTCTGGTACGGCAGGGCTGCTTTCGCGTGGGACTCTACCGCCAGGGTCTGACGCACGATCTTTCAAAGTTCTCCCCGTCCGAATTCTGGACGGGCGTACACTATTATCAGGGCACGCGCAGCCCAAACGCCGCTGAGCGCGAAGAAAAGGGCTACAGCGAAGCATGGATGCACCACAAGGGGCGCAACAAGCACCATTTTGAATACTGGACAGACCTGTCGCTGAAAACTCACGCCTATGAGCCGGTAGAGATGCCCGCGTGCTATCTGGCCGAGATGGCCATGGATCGCATCGCCGCGTGCAAAACATATGAGGGCGCAGCGTATACCGACGGCTCGCCGCTTGCCTATCTGCAAAAGGCCAGGGAATCACGCTTTGTCCACCCGCGCACCATGGTGCAGCTGGAATACCTGCTTGCGATGCTGCGCGACCGCGGCGAGGACGAAACGTTTCGCTTTATCCGTGAGGTTGTTCTGAAAGGAAATCTGTTTGCGTAATTCGTCGATTTTGCCCATATTTTGTTTTGATCTTTATATTTTTTGTTTATTATTAAATCAGTGTCATTTTTCCATCTTCCAGCAATAGTTCTTTTTTCTCCTCCGCGGTATAATAAGCATAACCTCCCGCATATACTGCGGGAAAATATAAGGAGGAACGTATGAAGAGAATTCTTGCCTTTCTGCTGACGCTTTGCCTGATGCTCGGAATGCTGAGCACAATGGCGTTTGCAGCAGACGCAAAATCCGACGACATTGTGATTCTGCATACCAACGACGTCCACTGCGGTGTAACCGACGGCCTTGGTTACGCCGGTGTCGCAGCCTACAAGGCCGAGATGCAGTCCACGCACAACTATGTCGCGCTGGTTGACTGCGGCGATGCCGTACAGGGCGAACCCATCGGACTTCTATCGGCCGGTTCGTATCTGGTTGATATCATGAATGAAGTCGGCTATGACTACGCGACGTTCGGCAACCACGAATTCGACTACAAAATGCCGCAGCTGGCTAAGCTCGTCGCCATGGCAAAGTACAAGTATGTCTCCTGCAATTTCCAGTATACCGGCAAGGACGGCAAGGGTCTTGACGTTGCGCCCTACGAGATTGCCACCTATGGCACGACAAAGGTTGCCTATGTTGGCATCACCACTCCGGAAAGCTATGTAAAGTCCACTCCCGCCTACTTTAAGGATGACGACGGCAACTTCATCTACACGTTCAATGAGGACAAAACCGGTGAAAAGCTCTACACCGCCGTACAGGCCGCTGTTGATGCCGCGCACAAGGGCGGCGCGGATTACGTTATTGCCATCGCTCACCTTGGCATGGAGGGCATAACCGATTATTGGACGTCTGAGGCCGTAATCAAGAACACCACCGGCATCGACGCCATGCTCGACGGCCACTCCCACGAGGCCTACAGCACCAAGGTTGCAAACAAGGACGGTAAGGACGTTATTCTGGCGCAGACCAAGACGAAGCTTGCAAACCTTGGCAAGCTTACCATCGCCGCCGACGGCACAATCACCTCTGAGCTGATCAGCGCCGAGGACTACACCGAAAAGGACACGCACATCAGCGAATATATCAAGAAAATCACAGATTCGTTCTCCGCAGGCCTCGACGAGGTCATCGGCAAATCCGAGGTTGACCTGATCGATTCTGATAAAGACGGCAACCGCCTTGTCCGCAACACCGAAACGAACCTTGGCGACCTGTGCGCCGACGCGTTCCGCGTCATGATGGACGCCGATATCGGCATCATGAACGGCGGCGGTATCCGCAAGCCTATCAAGGCCGGTAATATCACGCTCAACACCCTCCTCAGCGTATTCCCATGGGGCAACCTTCCCTGCAAGGTCGCGCTCACCGGCCAGACGGTTCTGGATATGCTGGAAATGGGTGCAAGCACATATCCCAGCGAAAACGGCGGCTTCCTGCACGTATCGGGTCTGAAATACAGCATCATGCCGCGCATTACCAGCACGATTGAAAAAACCGAAAAGGGTGAATTTGTCAAGGTCGCGGGCGCACGCCGCGTCTGCAACGTGGAGGTGCTCAACCGTCAGACCGGCAAGTATGAGCCCATCAACGTGAACAAAACCTATACACTCGGCGGCATCGACTATACCATTCTCTACTGCGGCGACGGCTTCAATATGTTCTCGGATGTAAAGCTCGTCCGCAAGGCTGACGCAACATATACCGACGCAAAAATGGTTACCGAGTACATCAAGACGAAGCTTGGCGGCAAAATCGGTCAGGAATACGCCAAGCCGCAGGGCCGCATTTCCATTGTCACCTATGCCGACGTTGATTCAAACCTCTGGTACGCACCCGCCATTGACTACGTCACCGACAAGAAACTGATGAACGGTTCTGGACAGACATTCCAGCCCGAAAACAGCACCTCCCGCGCCATGATCGTCACCATGCTCTATCGTCAGGCCGGCTCTCCCACCGTCAAGGGTAAGCTCTCCGACACCTTTACCGACTGCGCCGACGGCGCATGGTATTCTGACGCTATTCTCTGGGCGGCACAGAACAAGATCGTCACAGGCTACGGCGACGTGTTCAAGCCCGAGCAGGCTGTCACCCGTCAGGAAATGGCCAAAATTCTCTATCAGTACGCACTTTATAACGGTGCGGAAAAGGTCACGTCCTATGCCGTCAGCTATACCGATAAGATCGACAGCTGGGCGCTGGCCGGCGTTGCCTACTGCACCACAAACAAGCTGATGACCGGCGTTGGCGGTGGCCGCTTCGCACCCACTGCCACGGCTACACGCGCCATGGGCGCGCAGATTCTGATGAATCTGGACAAGGCCGCTTCCACGGCAGAAGCCGAGTAAACACGAACCGCATCCATATTGCGGAGGAGTCAAACGACTCCTCCGCTTTTTGCGCAATTTACGATCCAAATCTAAAATAATTATGAAGATTTCCGGAATGGTTTGATTATTTCCGCCGCATGTGCTAGAATGTGAGCGTATTTGTGCAAATATCTCTTTTAGGAGCGTTTCCTGTCATTATGAGTGAAGTGAAGCTGTTCGGCAGCAAGCGCGGCGGCGCGCGGCTGTCCAAGCATAAGAAAAAGCAAAAAACAAAAAAGCCGCTGAAAGTGCTGGCCATCTGGCTGTGCGTGATTCTCTGTCTTGAGGGGCTGTACTTCTTCGCGGTCTACACGAACAACTCGTTCGTCTCCTACTGGCGCTCGGCCTATATCAACACCGCGCTTTCCACCATGCGCCACCAGTGGCTGGCAACGAAGCTGCTGCCAAAAGACGTAGTGCAGGCGGTCATTGACCAGAACGCCAAGGTTACAAAGATCATGGACACCGACGCTGCCACCACCAAGTGGGATCGCACGGACAACACCGCCGACACGCCGCAGGCGCCCGATGTACCAGACGATAACCATCATGATCTCGATGTCAATATCAAGCCCGCTGAGCCCGAGCCTCTGACCGAGGAAGAGCTTCAGGCACAGGCGCGTGCTGCGTTCTTTGAGACATTCTGGGAGGTTGACGAGGCGTCAATGGACGCTTACGTCTCCGAGCATCCCGAGGTATTGGCCAACGGCTGGGAGAACATCAACATCAACGAAGCCGGCCTTGATGACAGCGGCACATCCATCACCAGCATCTATGGCGAGCAGGTGCTTGCCATCAACGTTCCGGACAAGGTTCTTCTTCTGCGTGTGACCGGCTCCGGCTGGCGCGGCGTGCTGGCTGTGGGTAAAGAGCCCGCACAGCTGAGTCTGGAAAACTCCGTTGGTCTTGGCACTTACGGTCAAACGTGCAGCGAGATTGCAGAGCGCACCGGCGGCGTTCTCTCCATGACGGCCAGCGGCTTTATCGACATCGACGCTCAGGGCAACTGGGGCAACGGCAACGGCGGCATTCTGGCCGGCTATGAGATGAGCAACGGCTATGCCTACGGCACGCACTACTACAACTATGGCAACAACAAATATAAGCGTCTTGAGCTGCGTGAAAACGACCTGTTCTATATCGTAGATGTGGACGCGCCGGTGGACGAAGCGTGCACCGACGCCATGGAGTTCCAGCCCGCCATGATCGTAGACGGCAACGTTCTTGTCAGTGACTGGTGGGTTGAAAAAAACCCGCGCGCATGCATCGGCCAGTCCGACAAATACGAAATCCTGATGCTGGTCATCGAGGGACGCGGCGCATCCGGCAGCTGGGGTACGGATGTCAACGTCTGCGCCGAGCTGCTCAAGCAGCACGGCTGTATGCAGGCGATGAACATGGACGGCGGCACAAGCGCGATCATGTGGTATGACGGCGAGGAGGTCACACGCTGCTCCAACCAAAATCTGTCGCACGGACGCGGGCTGCCGAACGCCTGGGTCTATAAATCCATTACCGAAACCGCTGCGACAGAATAGCACAGACTTTACAGTGATACATAACGCTGGCAGAGCAACGCTCCGCCAGCGTTTTTCTGCTCTGCGCCAAAAAATTGCAGAAATATCTGTGGAAATTTGCTTCTTTAACGTTGACGGCGGCACAAGCGGCATGATGTGGTATCGCGGCGAGTATGTCACGCGCTGCTCCAACTCCCGCACGCCCGAGGGGCGTCCCATCCCGAACGCCTGCGTCTATCGCTCCATCGGCGACTGAACCCGCACGTTTCAGATCACGTTCAAGCCCTGCTGCAAAACGTGCAGCAGGGCTTGAACATAAAAAGAACCTCCGGAAGCAATTCCGGAGGTTCTTAGAGCTTGTCAAAAAGTATTTTTGACAAGCTCTCAAACGCGATCCGCTTCGCTGGGTTCGCGTTTGAAAAAGGCTGCGTGCCGCTGC
>CAKTUT010000071.1 GCA_934621665.1 uncultured Oscillospiraceae bacterium
ACGCGCTGTGCCTCGGCCGTACTCGGTGTCAGCTCATATGAATCCCACAGCTTGTCCACCAGCTGCTTCTGCTCCAGTTCCGCTGTGGCTTTCTTCTGCTCCAAACGCGCGGACTCGCGCTCAAGCAGGAGAATATTCTGGTTTTTTTCCTGCGCTTGCTTCTCGGTCTGATTACGGCGCGCCTCAATCTGTCCGCGATGCTCCGCCGCCTCGCGCAGCGCCTGCCGCTTTTCCTCTACGGTCTTTGCAAGGCGCTCCGCTTCCAGCGCGCCCTGTTCAATTTTTTCGTTCAGCGCTTCAATCTGCGCACGGTAATCCGAAATCAGCGACTGCTTCTGCGTGCGGTCGCCCTGCATTGCCTCTGACAGTAGTTGCATCTGCGCAGCGTTTTCCTGCGCGCTGGTGCGCTCGGCATCGCGCGCAGCCGCGTCCATGCGCAGCGCAGTGATTGTCTCATTCAGCTTTGCCGACTGTTCGGAAAGCGCACTCTGTCCTGCTTCCAGCGTTTCAATCTGCCGGCCAAGCGCAGCAGCCTTATTTTCACTCTCCTGCGCAAGCGTTTCCAGCGTTTGCATTCTGCCCTCGTCGCTGCCGCTTCGGTTTTGGATGCGCATAAGCTCTGCGTCATAGCCTGCGATGTTCTCGCCGAGCGCCTGCATCAGCAGCTGCACCTGCTTGAGTTCCTCTGTCCGGCGGAGCACCTCGTCCTCTGCCTCACGGAGCTGCCCCTGTACGGTGGAGAGCTCAAACTCTGTTTTTGCGGCGCTGGACGCCGCCTCGTCATGTGCGGCGCGCAGCTTCTTCTGCTGCTCGCGCAGCTGCATGCAAAGCGTCTCCATGCGTTTGCGCTCATTGGCACGGGACAAAACACCCGCACTCTTTGACGCAGAGCCGCCGGTCATACTACCGCCGGGATTCATGACCTGACCGTCCAGCGTAACAATCCGCGCACGGTTTCCGCTGCTACGTGCCATTTTGACTGCGTCGTCCAGTGTTTCGGCGATAACCGTCCGACCAAGCAGATTTTCAAGCACGCCCTGATAGCGCGCATCGCACGCAACCAGCGATGACGCAATGCCAACATACCCACGTTGGGAAGCAAATTCACGATCATCCATGCGCTTGCCGCTTACGGCGCGCAGCGGCAGAAACGTTGCACGTCCGCCGTCGCGGCGCTTGAGCATTGTAATTGCCGCCTTGCCATCATCATCCGTGTCCACGACGATATTCTGCATCGCCGCGCCAAGCGCCGTCTCAATCGCTGTTGTATACTCATCATCCGTGCGAATAAGCGATGACACCGGGCCGTGCACGCCGCGCAGACCGCCGCGGCCGGCCTCCTGCATGACCATGCGAACTGCCTTGGAAAAGCCCTCATAATCGCGCTCCATCTCAAGCAGCATCCGGATTTTCGACTCAGCGGTGTCCAATTGGACGCCGTTGGCAGACATCTGCTTTTCCAGCTGATCACGCTTTTCCGCGCGCGTTTTCAGGCGCAGTGCATAGCCCGCAATCATATTGTTTGCCGCCGTGACGTTTTCTTTCGCCTCCGTCAGCTTCTTTTCACATTCCGCAGCCTGCCGCTGCGTCTCCGCCTGCCGCGAAAGTGCCGCAGCGCGGTCATTTGTCAGGTCGTTCTTCCGCTCCAGTACGTCAGCAAGCCCTGCCCGGATAGATGTCAGCTCTGCGCGGCGGTTGGCCGCCTCGGTGGCACAGAGCGCCTGCTGCGCGCGCAGCGAAAGCAGCTCACCCGCCGCCTTATCAGACGAAGCTGAAAGCGTTTGGCTCTCGTCTAACGCCGTCTGCAGCTTTGCGTTAATCTGGTCAAGCTCTGCACCGATCTGTGCAATGCGTGCTTTCAGCGCGGCAATCTGCTGGGCAATGCCGCCGCTGCGGCTGTCCTGATCGGCAAGCTCCTGCTGCACGCGGGCGATGTTCTGCTCGTGATTTTCAATTGCGCCGCGCAGAATCGTCAATTCCGACTGTGCGCTGCTCTGCGCCTGCTCAGCCTGCGAAATCGCGTCGCGCTTTTCCTCCATCGCCAGACTTTCGCGGTTGAGCTGCAAGCTCAGCTGCTCACTCGCGGCATACAGGGCATTCAGCTCACTGTGCGCCTGCTCCAGAATAAATGCCGAGGAGTTATAGTCGTCCTCTGCTTTTTTCGCCGCCGCGGCAATTCGCACAAGCGAATCCAGCCAGACTGTAACCTCAAACCCCTTGAGTTCTTCACGGAACGCAAGATATTTACGCGCCTTTTCTGCCTGCTCGCGCAGCGGCTCTACCTGCATCTCAAGCTCGGAAATCTTATCGCCGATGCGAAGCAGATTGTCCTCCGTCGCGGCAAGGCGGCGCTCGGTCTCCTCCTTGCGGTAGCGGCATTTGGAAATGCCCGCCGCCTCTTCAAAAATCTCACGCCGGTCGGTGCTCTTGACGGCCAGGATTTCGTCGATTCTGCCCTGTCCAATGTTGGAATAGCCCTCGCGGCCAAGTCCAGTGTCCATCAGCAGCTCATGAATGTCACGCAGACGCGCTGACTGCTTGTTGATGTAGTATTCGCTTTCGCCAGAACGGTAATAACGCCGGGTGATCATCACCTCCGGCGTATCCACTTTCAGCGCGCCGTCCTGATTGTCCAGCACCAGCGTTGCCTCGGCAAAGCCAACCGGCGCGCGCTTCTGTGTGCCGCCAAAAATCACATCCTCCATTTTCGCGCCGCGCAGCGCCTTGGAGCTCTGTTCGCCCATGACCCAGCGGATGGCATCGGAGATATTGGACTTGCCGCTTCCGTTTGGGCCGACGATCGCGGTGATATCGCTGCCGAATTGAAGCACGGTTTTATCCGGAAAAGACTTAAATCCCTGGATTTCCAGTGATTTCAGATACATACACATACGTCCCCATTTTTAATCTTCCAGACATTGTATCAATTTTCACGCAAAAATGCAAGTTCTGTCATCATATTTCAAAAAACGTTCAAAAAATGTGCCCGCGGCCACGCCGCAGGCACATCTGATTATTTTAATTCTCCCGGAAAAAGCTTTGCGATGGCGTTATCCGCCGCCGCCTGCTCGGCGCGTTTCTTGCTGCTGCCCGTGCCCGTGCCGACCGTCTTGCCGTTCAGGCGCACCTCAACCGTAAAATACTTGTCGTGGTCGGGACCGGACTCACCCGTCAACTCATATTGCAGCACCTGATCCTTTTTGCGCTGCACAAGCTCCTGAAGCGCTGTCTTATAATCAAAATTGTGCGGTCTTGTCATCGACACATCACGCAGAATCAGCCGGTCAATAATGCCCTTTGCTGCTGCGAAGCCGCCGTCCATATACGACGCGGCAATGACCGACTCCATTGCGTCGGAGACAATGCTCGCGCGCTTTCTGCCGCCGCCCTGCTCCTCGCCGTGGCCAAGCATCAAAAACTCGCCAAGGCGCACAGTGGCCGCCTGACGTGCAAGATTTGTCTCACAGACAAGGTCTGCGCGCACGCGCGTCAGCTCGCCCTCTGGGTGACCGGGGAAATTGCGGTAGAGATACTCCGCCACCACAAAGCCCAAAATTGCATCGCCCAAGAATTCCAGCCGTTCATTATCGTGAATGCCGCGGTCGCGGTTTTCATTGGCATAGGAGCTGTGCGTCAGTGCGTTTACCAACAGCGATTTGTCGGTAAACACATAACCCAGCCCATTTTCCAGTTCACTCAGCTCATTCAGCATGTTCCAGCTCCTTTGGCACAACCATTTTATCAACGTTCTGCCGGATATCCTCCGTAACATTGGCCTGCACCGCCTGCGCCGCCTGCCGGATCGCACTGAAAATTGCGCGCTCGTCCGACGAGCCGTGCGCCTTGATCACGGTTTTTGCAATGCCAAGCAGAATCGTGCCGCCCGTTTCGCGATAGTCCAACTTGTTTTTCATCTCATTTACGCCGCTCATGCACATCAGCGCCGCAAGCTTTGTAAAGATATTCTTTTTGAAGATGCCCTTGACCATGGAAGCCATGTAGAGCGCCGTGCCCTCAATGCCCTTGAGCAGGACATTTCCGGCAAAGCCATCGGCCACAACCACATCCGCGCCGCCAAGCGGCACGTCACGAGCTTCAATGTTACCGGTAAAGTTGAGATACCCGGCGTCGCCTGCCTTTTGCAGTAGCGCATACGCCTGCTTTTGCATCGCGCCGCCCTTGCTGTCCTCCGTGCCGATGTTCAAAAGCGCTACGCGTGGATTTTCACAGCCAAGCGTCTTTTTCGCGTAGTACGAGCCCATAAATGCAAATTGCAGCAGAAATTCCGGGGTGCACTCAGCGTTTGCGCCGCAGTCAATCAAAACTGTACCGCTGCCAGACTTTGTTGGAATGATTGGACCCATTGCTGCGCGGCGGATGCCGCGGATTCGCTTGACCACCAGCGTCGCTGCCGTCAAAAGCGCACCCGTAGAACCAGCTGAGACGAATGCGTCTCCGCCGCCGTCGGCCAGCATCCGCAGTCCCTGCACCATGGAGGAGTTTCCGCGCTTGCGCACAACGGTCGCCGGATCGTCATGCATATCCACAACATCGTCCGCATTCGCAATCTCCACGCCCTTTGGAAGCGTCTCAATTCCCTGTTTTTGCAGTGCCTTGAGAATCTCTTCACCGCGGCCAACAAGCACAACCTCAACGTCAAGCTCTTTCGCCGCGCGGATTGCGCCAAGCGCAATCGCCTCCGGCGCATTGTCGCCGCCCATGGCGTCAACCAATATCCGCATCGGAAGACCTCACTTTCTATGTACTGTCCGCAAGTCTGCGGACGCGATTACTTTGTCATTTCGTCGATGATTGCGAGCGAACGCTGCGCAATCGCCAGATTTTTATTTGCCTTGCCTTTGACGCGGTAGCCCAGCGGCGGCATGATGCCGAAATTGACGTTCATCGGCTGGAAATTCACAACGCTCTCATCAGAGATATACGCCGCCAACGCGCCAATCGCCGTTTCACGCGGAAAATCCGGCAGAGGCTGCTCCAACACCTTTGCCGCCATGCTCACCGCCGCAAGATAACCGGAGGCCGTGGACTCGACATATCCCTCCACGCCGGTCATCTGGCCGGCAAAGGCCACAAACGGATTCCTCCGGTCGGCATAGCACCGGTCAAGCAGCTTTGGGCTGCACAAAAACGTATTGCGGTGCATCACGCCGTAACGAACAAATTCCGCATCACGGAGTGCCGGAATCATGGAAAACACACGCTTTTGCTCTGGGAATTTCAGGTGCGTCTGGAAGCCGACCAGGTTATAGACCGAGCCAGCTGCGTTGTCGCGCCGCAGTTGGACAACTGCGTATGGCTCTTTTCCGGTTTTCGGATCTTTCAGTCCCACCGGCTTGAGTGGTCCATAGCGAAGCGTATCGAATCCACGCCGCGCCATCACCTCAACCGGCATACAGCCCTCAAAGACCTTTGCATCCTCAAAGCCGTGCACCTCTGCCTCCTCAGCGGTGGTCAGCGCCTGCACAAATGCGGCGTACTCGTCGCGATCCATTGCACAGTTAACATAATCTGCTTCGCCACGGTCATACCGCGACGCAAACCACGCTTTCGTCATATCAATGGAGTCAAAGCTGACAAGCGGCGCAGCCGCGTCAAAAAAACTCATATACTCCGTATCGCCAAAATAGTGCGCAATTGCCGCGCTCATCGCGTCGCTCGTCAGCGGTCCAGTGGCAATAATCACCGGCGCACTTGGAATTTCGGTGATCTCGCCCTCTACAACTGTGATATTGGGGTGATTGCGGATTTTCTCTGTTACCATGCCGGAAAAACCATACCGATCAACGGCCAGCGCGCCGCCAGCCTCCACGCGGTTTTTCTCGGCGCATGCAAGAATCAGACTTCCCAGCCGACGCAGTTCTTCCTTTAAAAGGCCAACAGCATTTTCCAGCCGGTCGCCGCGCAGCGAATTGGAGCAGACAAGCTCCGCAAAGTCGGCACAGTGGTGCGCCGGGGTCATTTTCTGCGGCTTCATCTCGCAAAGCGTGACGTGGATGCCGCGCCCGGCAAGCTGCCATGCGGCCTCACATCCGGCAAGACCCGCGCCGACTACGGTTACTTCGTGTTTCATTCTGTTTCCTTTTCTGTCGCTGCGATCTTTTTCGCCGCAGTTTTCCGAGTAGTTGTCGTTTTCGCCGTTGCTTTTGCAGCCGACTTCTTTGCGGCTGCTTTTTTCGCAGCAGGCTTCTTTTCAGCCGCAGTTTTTACAGTTGATTTCTTTGCGGCAGGCTTCTTTACAGCCTTTTTCTCCGCTTCTGCCTCAGCTGGCTGCGCAGCCGCCGTTTTACTTTCTGCTTCCGCTGCTTCCGCCGCTGCATCGGCCTCTGCCGCCGCCTCCGCAGGCTTGCGGCGATAGCCGCGCTGATCCTCAGGCAGAAAGTTCGGGCATTCGGGGTTCGCACAGAACGGCTTCATTGCGCCCTTGCCGGAGCGCTTAAACATTGTCTGCCCGCACTTCGGGCAGTCCTGATCGGTTGGCACATCCCACGTCATAAAACCGCATTCCGCGCCGCGCTCACACGCGTAATACGCGTATCCGCGCTTGCTCTTGCGCTTCAGAATCGTGCTGCCGCACTTGGGGCAGCGGCCGGGCATCCGCTCAACAATCGGCTTGGCGTTCTGACACTCCGGATATCCGGGGCAGGCAAGGAACTTGCCAAAGCGTCCGGTACGGATGACCATATTCCGTCCGCAAAGCTCACAGATTTCATCCGTGACCTCCTCCGGCACTTTCAGCCGCGTGTCCTTAAGCGCCTCTTCGGCTTCCTCCATCTCCTGATGGAAGCCCTTATAAAAATCGGCCAGAACCTGCTTCCATTGCAGCTCGCCCTCTTCCACCTCGTCAAGCTGGTGCTCCATTCCGGCAGTAAATTCCACGTTGATGACGTTCTGGAAATGATCCATCATCAGTCCGTTTACCACCTCGCCAAGGGCAGTGGGAGAAAGACGCTTGTCCTTTTTCACAACATACTCGCGCGCTTCAATCGTGGAGATAATTGTTGCATACGTAGACGGACGGCCTACGCCCTTTTCCTCCATCGCACGCACAAGCGAAGCCTCGGTATAGCGCGCAGGCGGCTGGGTGAAATGCTGTTGGCGATCAAATTCACCAGCCGTCAGCGCCTCACCCTGCGCAAGATCAGGAAGCGGCGACTGGATTTCGTCCTGCTCATCGTCGCGTCCCTCTTCATAGATCGCCGTAAAGCCGGAGAACTTCACGCTCTGGTGCGTAGCACGGAACAGATGTTCACCGCAAGAGGCTTCAATTGCCGTTACATCATAGATGGCGTTTGTCATCTGTGAGGAAATAAAGCGGCTCCAGATCAGCTTATACAGCCGGAACTGTTCCTTTGTCAAATCTTTCTCCACCAGCTCCGGGTACAGATGAACATTACTCGGACGGATGGCTTCATGTGCGTCCTGCGCGCCGGACTTCGGCTTATAGCGCCGCGGGGCGCTGTAGAAGCTTTCACCATAGCGGCTGCGGATAACCTCGCCTGCCGCTGCCAGCGCCTCCTCCGAGATTCGGAGCGAGTCGGTACGCATATACGTAATCAGGCCGACCGAGCCCTCTCCGGTAATTTCCACGCCCTCATACAGCTGCTGCGCAATCATCATTGTACGCCGCGGTGTCATATTGAGCTTGCGCGAGGCCTCCTGCTGAAGCGTTGATGTGATAAATGGCGGTGCAGGATTGCGCTTTTTCTCGGTTTTTTTGACGCTGCTGACCGTAAACGGCTTTCCTGCAAGCTCGGAGAGAATGCCGTTTACCTCGTCCTCGCTGCCAAGCTCACGCTTTTTCGGATCTCCATAATATCGCGCGGTAAACGTACCGGGCTTGCCGACGCGTGTCAGCGGCACGTCGATCGTCCAGTATTCCTGCGGCTGAAATGCGCGGATTTCATTTTCACGGTCAACAACCAAACGTGTTGCAACCGACTGCACACGTCCGGCGGACAAGCCTCTTCTTACTTTCTTCCACAGCAGCGGGCTGAGCTGATAGCCGACGATGCGGTCAAGCACACGGCGCGCCTGCTGCGCGTCAACAAGCCGCTGGTCAATGGCGCGCGGATGCTGGATAGAGTTGCGCACAACGTCACGTGTGATCTCATTAAAAGTTACGCGCATCGTCTTATCGTCCGGGATATTCAGCAAATACTTCAAGTGCCAGGAAATGGCTTCGCCCTCGCGATCCGGGTCAGTTGCGAGATAGACGTTTTCGCTCTTCCCGGCCGCTTCGCACAGCTCCTCAATGATTTTTTCCTTGCCCGGCATCGGGACATACTGCGGCTCAAAGTTGTGCTCAATGTCAATGCCCATTTTACTCTTGGGCAAGTCGCGCAGATGACCCATGCTGGCCTTAACTACATACTCAGAAC
>CAKTUT010000072.1 GCA_934621665.1 uncultured Oscillospiraceae bacterium
CCTCAAAACGCGCTGCCTGACCACTGGCCTCGTTGATCTTGCTCTCACGGTAGGCCTCTGCCTGCTTGATAATCTCATCCGCGTCGGCAGCCGCCGCAGGCGTGACTTCGTTTGCGTATTTCTTGGCATTGTTGACGGCGGTGTCCGCGCCCTGCTTTGCCGTTTCCACAGCGGTGAACGCCTGCTGCACCTCGAGCGTGGGCGGCTCGGCGTCCTGAATGGTGATGTTCGTCAGCTGGAGGCCGAGATCCTCGCTTTCCAGCCGCTTGACGATCTTTTCCTTGATGTCTGCCTGAATTTCACTCTTGCCAGTTGTAATTACACTGTCCACATCATAAAGGCCGATGGTATCGCGGATATAGCTCTGGCACAGCATTTTTAAGATGTCGACGGGATCACTGGAATTATACAGGAACTTTACCGGATCGGTAACACGGTACTCCACGTAGAAATCCACGTTTACAAAATTATAGTCATACGTGATCATCAGCGACTCCGAGTCAATCGACTCATTGCTGCCTGTCCGGTATCCAAGTGGGAAACTCTGCACGCTTTTACTGACCTTTGTCACATGCTGGACAAACGGAATCTTGAATTGCAGGCCGGAGGCCGAGACGGTGCTTGGCTTTCCAAACGTGGTAATCACTGCGTACTGATCCTCTTTCAGCGTATAATACGAGTCAAATGATGCAATCAGTACCAAAACCACCAGTGGAATAATCCACGCCAGCTTTCTTGGCAGCTTTGTCTTTTTGCGTTTCGGCTTTGGCGGCGGATACGAGCCCTGCGGCGGGTATTCGTGATAGTCGTTGTTGTTTTCGTAATCCATATCGGTTTCCTTTCATATCTTTATTCGGTTGTTTTCCGCGCGCTTGTCTATTTGACGCTGGCCACGGCGTTTTGTTCCCCGCTTTGACTATTATATACGATTTTCTCACAAAAAGCGACTCGTATTTCTCTGGCAAGCCATGCAAAAATGTGCTATACTCTTCACAACACGCAAACGAAAGGATGCATATTATGACCGAAAAGGAAATCGGCGAGCTGCGGCGCAGACTCCGCCCCGACCGGACTGCGATTACCGCTGTGCGCGGCTGCTATGTCAGCGAAAGCCGTGAAATTTTGACCAGCTTCCGCCAGTCGCTTGGACTGTGCGCGGAGGAGGATAAGGAAACGTATCTGAAGCTTCTGAAAAAAGCGCTCAGCGGCACTATTGATAAAAATCTGCTCGATCTCCCGTTCCGCACAGCGCAGGTGGCCGACTCCGATGAGCACCGGCTTTTGATGGCGCTGCGTGACAGCGAGCTTGGCGACGAAGAGGTTCTGAATCAGTTCTATCAGAAAGTGATTTCATCGTTCACCATTGAGGGGAATTATCTGATTCTTCTTGCTTTCGAGCACTATGACGTGCCGTTTAAGGCAAAGGACGGAGCGGCGCTTGAGGACTCGGAGGAGGTCTATTCCTACGTTCTGTGCGCCATCTGCCCGGTCAAGCCCACTAAGGCGCAGCTGAGCTATCGCGCGGAAGAAAAGGACTTCCATATCCGCGACGCGGGCTGGGCAGCAGGAATGCCGGAAGTCGGCTTCCTCTTCCCCGCCTTTGACGGACGTCGGACAAACCTCTATGATGTGCTCTACTATACAAAAAGCTCGGCTGACAACCATCCGGAGCTGATTGACACGCTGTTCTGCATCGACGCGCCCAAGCCTGCCGACGAACAGAAAGCCTCGTTCCAGGCCGTCCTGACCGGCGCGCTGGAGGAGGAATGCAGTCTCGACGTTGTCCAGCATGTCCACGACGAACTGGCGCAGCGCATTGAGGTACATAAAGAAACACACGACGACGAGGCGCTGATTGTCAGCCGCGACGACGTCAGCAGCGTTTTAAAGGACTGCGGCGTATCGGACGAGCACGTGGCCGCGTTCAATGTACAGTTTGACAAGGAATTTGGACAGGACAGCGTTTTGAGCCCGCGCAATCTGATTGCACCGAAAAAATTCGAGGTAAAAATGCCGGACGTGGTCGTCAACGTTGCGCCGGATCGCCGCGATCTGATTGAAACGCGCGTGCTTGGCGGCGTGCCGTATCTGCTGATCCGCGCAGACGAGGGCGTAGAGGTTAACGGCGTCGGCATTGAAATTGGCGAAAACAAATAATCGGAGATATCCTAATGGAAACGAAAGAAAAAGGAATTGATCTGACCGGCTACCATCAGATTGGCGAAATTCGTAATCTGCGCGGCACGATGGCGCGCATCTCAAACGCGATGGTACTGGCTGTTCCCATCATCGGCATTCTGCTCTACGCGTTTGTCCTGCACCGCAGCTATGACGGACTTCAGCATCCGTGGTATGTCCAGCTGCTGATCATCGTCTTACTGTACCCGTTTAACTGTGTGCTGCATGAGCTGCTTCATGGCGGTGTGTTCAAGCTCTTCTGCCCCGCTGGGACAGTCAAATTCAAGTGGGGGCTGCTCGGCTCTGTCACCTCGACCGCCGGCTCTCTTTACAAGTGGCCGTTCATACTGATGGTACTGACACCTGTGCTGGTACTCACCATCGGCTATGGCTGCCTTGCGGCGTTTGTTCCAACCTGCTTTGCCGCATTCTATGTCACGGCGCTTTTTGGCCTTGCCAGCGGCAGCAACGATCTGCTGCTCGCTGTTCCTGTTATTTTCCGCTATCGTCCAGGCGACGTAATTGCCGACGGCGACCACACATTTCTTGTATACCGCAAGGCATAATGCGTGCCGCCTGAAAGGAGCAGCAATATGATTACCATGTATCAAACCGGTTCAGCGCTTCTGGCCGAAAATCGCCCACTTCTGGATACACAGCCGGATCTCTCCGCGTTTTTTCGACTTGACGCACCGCTCCTGACGCACACCGATACCGTCAACTATGCGCTGCGCTGTGAATGCAGCGGCGAGACGCTACTGGCGCTGAAAGTTGAGCCGTATAACCTGCTGCTCTTCGGAAGTGAGAAATGTATCCCAGAACTGCTGGCCTTTCTCTTTGACAATGGATACGAAATCAAAAACTACCTCTGCGAGGCCGCGCTTGGCTCGGCGGTGCAGACTTGTATGCGGACGCGTTATGCAGTCAGCTATAACGAGGCGCTTTCCATGGACTTTATGGAGTCAAACACCTTCACTGAGCCGTCCGCGCCAGAGGTAACGGCTGCAACAGAGTCCGATGTGGACGAAATTTTGGAATGTCTGGCACATTTTATTACCGACTGCGGCCTGCTCGGCTCCCCTGGTGACCGCACACAGCTGCAAAAGCAAATCACCACGTTCCGCGTCATAAAGACTGACGGCCGTATCGTCAGTATGGCGCAGCTGGCGCGCGAAACCGCAAAGGACTGCTGCATTCTCGCTGTCTACACGCGCAACGAATACCGGGGCAAGGGCTATGCGCGCAAGGTGGTCAATACCGTCAAAAATGAGATTCTGGCCTCTGGCAGGCGTGCAACGCTGAACGTTGACCGCCGCAACCCCGTCAGCTGTCATTTGTATACGTCACTCGGCTTCCGGCGCGTCTTTTCGCAGAGCGAATTTAGGCGCATCGACTGAAACTGCGCAAAAAAGCTCCGTATGACATCGTCATACGGAGCTTTTTTTATTCAACGGTCACGCTCTTTGCAAGGTTGCGCGGCTTGTCGATATCACACCCGCGCTGAAGCGCCACATAGTACGCAAACAGCTGAAGCGGAATGACGCCGAGCGATGGCAGGAACATATCCTCCGTGTCGGGAATCACCAGCAGCGCATCCGCATTTTTCTGCATCTGCTCCTGCATAGACTCGGTCGTCAGTGCCAGCACCTGCGCTCCGCGTGACTTGACCTCTACCACATTGCTCATCGCTTTTTCAAACAGCGGTGCATACGTGCCAAGCGCCACCACAAGCGTGCCAGGCTCAATCAGCGAAATTGTGCCATGCTTGAGCTCACCCGATGCGTAGGCCTCTGAGTGGATATACGAGATTTCTTTCAGCTTGAGCGAGCCCTCAAGACCCAGCGCATAGTCAAGGTTGCGGCCGATGAAGAAGATGGAATCGTGATTAAAATACTGCGACGCGTCGTGCTGAATATGCGCGCAGTCAGACAGAATTTTCTCCATTTTTTCCGGCAGCAGCAAAAGCTCTGCCGCCAGCTTACCATACTGTTCATCCGTAATTGTCCCGCGCAGCTGCGCAAGGTAGATGCAGAGCATATCCAACAGAATCAGCTGCGTGGAATAAGCCTTGGTTGTAGCGACGGCAATTTCCGGTCCAGCCCACGTATAAAGCACGTCGTCCGACTCACGCGCGATGGAGCTTCCCACCACGTTGACAATTGACAAAACATGCGCCCCGCGCGACTTTGCCTCGCGCAGCGCCGCCATGGTATCCAGTGTCTCGCCAGACTGGCTGATGACAATAACCAGCGTATCATCGGTCAAAATCGGATCGCTGTAACGAAATTCCGACGCCAGAACCACCTCAACCGGTACGCGCGCCAGCTTTTCCAGATTGTACTTTCCGATCACGCCAACGTGATAGGATGAGCCGCAAGCCACAATCACAATCCGTCCAACGCCGCGCAGCGCTTGCCGTGAAAGCTTGAGATCATCAAAGACAATTTTCCCCTCACGCAAACGCGGCGAGATCGTCCGGCGCACTGCCTCGGGCTCTTCCATGATTTCTTTGAGCATGAAGTGCGGATAGCCGCCCCTTTCCGCCGCCGAAATCTCCCAGTCCACATGGTGGCGCTCCTTATTGACCGGCTGCTCCATGGCATTGAGCACCGTTACACTGTCAGGTGTGAGGACGGCAACCTCGCCATCGTCCATATACGCCACCTCGCGTGTGTACTTGACCAGAGCCGTCACATCCGACGCAATAAAATTGCAGCCGTCGCCATAGCCAATCAGCAGCGGCGCGTCCTTTCGCGCGGCATAGATGCAGCTCGGGTTGTCTGCTGACACAATGCCGAGCGCGTACGCACCCTCCACATGGTGGAGCGTCATATAAAGCGCACCAAGTACCGTCCCAGTCTGCTTATAGAAATATTCCAGCAGCTGCGCCACAACCTCGCTGTCGGTATCGGAGACAAAACAAACGCCGTTCTCCTCCAAAAAACACCGCAGCGGCTGATAATTTTCAATGATACCATTGTGCACCAGCGCAAACTTGCCGTCCTGGCTCAGGTGCGGGTGGGAGTTGATGTCATTTGGTTCGCCGTGCGTTGCCCAGCGCGTGTGACCCACGCCAGTCGTACCTGGCAGTGATTTGCCGCCGTCTGTCATGTCCGACAGATTTTGCAGCCGACCCTTGCACTTTGCCACGCGCAGACCACTGTCAGCCGCAATACAGATGCCCGCCGAGTCGTAGCCCCGGTATTCAAGGCGCAAAAGACCCTCAAGCAGCACCGGCGCGGCCTGCTCTTTCCCCGTGTATCCTACGATACCACACATATATTCAGTTCCTCCTGATAAAATCTCAGGACAAACACGCAGACAATTTGCCTGTACTCTGCTCACAGCCTCTTTGTTTTGCAGTTGCCTGCATATTTCAGACTGTGTTACGCGCGCAGAGCCGCACGGAAGCGCATCCGCCGATTCTTTCGATCACGCTTCTCCTCGTCATCCCGCACGCGGCGGGAACACGGCGCTTTTGATGGTATGAGCCATAAATCTCCTTTCCGTTTCTGCGTCCATGACATTATACGACGGATTGGAAGAAAAAGCAAGCACGACGCACCGCAAGGGCGCGCCGTGTCTGAAGCATTGGTGAACTATTACAAAAAGCACTGCTGCCGCGGCGTAAGCGCCGTAAATGTTGTGAGCGACTCCATACCTACGCTCTCCGCGCCGCGCGCAATCAGCGCCCGTGCACCCTCGCTGCCGTCATTGTGAACAAATACCGGACTCCACGCATGGCGCAGGTTGTCGAGCGTTCCGTTCCACGTCCCGCCAGCGCCAAAGCCCGTCTGCGCAATAAGTGTCTTTTCCCCCATTGCATGAATCAGCCGGTTGCGCGACATAGCGCGCGGCGTGGAAAACGGAAGCGTCCAGCCGGACTCTGAAACATACAGCACGCGAGGCTGCGTCTTGCAGTCGCAAAGTCGGCCGGCCGTAAAGACGATCACGCTTCCGCCGTTCTCCAGGCAGGCCTCCAAGGCTGTCTGGTCGGCACCCTCCGCGCCGCCGGTGACAAGCACATAGCCCTCTCTGGCGCAAAGCGCGCCAGCACGCGCGGCAAAGCGCCGCCCGGTGTCATTCAGTTTTCTTGACCCTACCACTGCAATGGTATCAGCCTGCAACAGCAGCAGATCGCCCTTACAGTAAAGCACCGGCGGGCACGACGTGCCGAGTTTTTTTGCAAGCTGCGTCGGATAGGCGACAGAAATCCTCGTCAGCGGCATAATCTGCTCGCGCTCCGCCGCGGCAAGATAGCGCTCCAGCTCGCGCTCACGCAAAAGCAGCGCCGCAATATGCGCCGCCTCCGGCTCGTCATAGCCGAGACGCACAAGGTCTCGCGCTGTCAGCTCTGCGTTCAGATCGCCGTCCGGTCTGCCAAGTGCCTGCGCGCGCAGCGAGAGATTGCGAAACTGCGCCATGGTCATGGCGCGCTCCGTGCTTATCATCTGTGTGCAAAGCAGCAGCACACCGCGTTCGGCGGCTGTCAACGGAAGCGGCGGCGCGGCGCGGGCTTTTTCTTTACAACCTCATCCGCAACCAGCGTACCGTCCTCCAAAAACTTCACGCGCTGAATCTGATAGTGCGAGTATTTTGCAATCTCATCAAGCTTCGCCTGCTCGGGGAAGTTGCCGATGATGGAAAATGCCATGCCCTTGCGCTTGGCGCGGCCGGTGCGGCCGATGCGGTGAATGTAATACTCGTTCTCCTCCGGCACGTCGTAGTTGATGACACAGTCCACGTCATCTACGTCGATGCCGCGAGAGGCGACGTCCGTCGCAATCAGAACCGGCAGCTTGCCATCCTTGAACGTGCGCATCGTCTTTTCGCGCGTCGTCTGCCGGATATCGCCGTGCAGACAGTCCGCGTCCACACCCGCGCGGCGCAGATCGTCGGTCAAGCGCTGACACATAGCCTTGGTATTGCAGAAAATAATCGTCCGCTCCAGATGCATCGTACGCAGCAGGCGCAAAACGGCATCCGCCTTTTCCAGCGGTGAAACCGTCAGAGAATACTGGTCAATGTCCGGCCGGTTTTCCTGATCGGCTGGAACGGTGATCTCCACCTCGTCGCGCTGATACATCCACGAAACAGTCATGACCTCCTGTGAGATCGTTGCGGAGAACAGGCCAAGATTTTTGCGGTTTTTCACCTTTTCGATGATCTTTGTCACATCGTCAAAAAAGCCCATGTCCAGCATTCGGTCGGCCTCGTCCAGAATAACTGTGCGAACCTTGTCAAGGCGCAGCGTCTTGCGGTTATAGTGATCCATCAGCCGTCCGGGCGTGGCTACCACGATCTGCGGGTTCTTTTTCAGCTGGCTAATCTGCCCCTCAATTTTCGCGCCGCCATAGACAACCGCCACGCGGATATTCTTATAAAACGCCAGCAGGCCGCGCAGCTCATCGCCGATCTGAATGGCAAGCTCGCGCGTGGGCGCAAGGATCAGTCCCTGCAATTCTTCCTTTTCCGCGTCGATGTGCTCAATCATCGGAATGCCAAAAGCAAACGTCTTACCGGTGCCGGTCGGCGCTTTCGCAATCACATCTTTCCACTGCATCAGCGGACCGATGGCCTCGGCCTGAATGCGTGTGGGGTAGCCATATCCCTTTTTCTCCAGCGCCTGTAAAATCTCGGGTGAAAGCCCAAGATCGCTGAATGTCAAATTCTGCTCCATAGTCTCGTTCCTTTATTTTCGATTCGCCGGAAGCGCTTCCGGTTCCAAGTTAACATAATCAACATATTGAAAGCGCACGCCGTTCTCATCCAGTATCTCTGACTGGCTGCTGATTTTCCAGTTTGCAAGCTCGTCCAGATTTGGGAAAAACGCGTCGGCTTTGCAGTTTACATAAGTTTTAGTAATTCTTGCAGTATCACAATAATCCAGCAGCATCCGGTATACGCTTGCGCCGCCGATCACACAGAGCTGCCCGCTTGGCATCGAGCTGATGCTTCGCAGCAGCGCATCCCGGTTGTGAACGATGATCGCGTCACCGGCAGAAAAGTCCGTATTTGCCGTCAGGACAATATTCGTCCGATTTTTCAGCGGCCGTCCGCCCGGAAACGTCTCAAGTGTCTTTCTCCCCAGAATGACCGTTTTTCCCTCAGTCAGCTGGCGAAATCGCCGCAGATCGGCGGAAATCGACACCAGAAGCCGGTTCTCATAGCCAATGCCC
>CAKTUT010000073.1 GCA_934621665.1 uncultured Oscillospiraceae bacterium
GAGCTGGTAGACGGACTCGAACCCCCGACCTGCTGATTACAAATCAGCTGCTCTACCAACTGAGCTATACCAGCACGCTGACAACATGGGCATTATACTTGAAGCTGCGTAAAATGTCAACTCTTTTCTTGACCTTTTGCAAAAAAATTTTCACCGCTTTGTGAATGCGCCATCTGAGCCTTGCCGTTTCCGCCGTTATGCGGTATACTATTATATTATTTCCAATTCCCGCGCGAAGGAGGCAGAAAATGCTGCCGGAATTGTTCTTAAAACGGATGCAGCTGCTGCTCGGCAGCGAATATGACGATTTTCTCGCGTCCTATGCGCGCCCGCGTAACGTGGGGCTTCGGTTCAATCCGCTGAAAACGGACGCACTTCCGCCGTTGGCGGAATTTGGTCTGACGCCCGTACCGTGGGCAGAAAACGGCTATTACTATGATGCGCAGACACGCCCCGGGCTTAGTCCGCTCCACGAGGCCGGACTTTACTATCTGCAAGAGCCAAGCGCCATGGCGCCGGCGGCGCTGCTTGACGCGCGGCCGGGTGAGCGTGTGCTTGATCTGTGCGCCGCGCCGGGCGGCAAGTCCACACAGCTGGCTGGAATGATGCGTGGGCAGGGTTTGCTTGTCTGCAACGAAATTCACCCCAAGCGCGCGCGGATTCTGGCCGGAAACATTGAGCGCCTCGGCATTGCGAACGCACTTGTGCTCAACGAGCACCCGCAACGTCTGGAAGCGCGCTTTGCGGGCTATTTTGATAAAATTCTGGTGGATGCGCCCTGCTCAGGTGAGGGAATGTTCCGAAAGGAAGAGGCCGCCATCACCGACTGGTCGGAGGAAACGGTTGCGATGTGCGCCGCGCGCCAGTGCGAGATTTTGTCCAGCGCAGCCAAAATGCTTCGCCCCGGCGGGCGGCTCGTCTACTCCACGTGCACCTTTGCACCGCAGGAAAACGAGGGCAGCGTCAGTGCATTTTTACACGCACACTCGGACTTCTTCATCGAAACGGTCTCTGCTCCGTGGTTCTTGCCCGGCCGGCCGGACTGGATTGATGATCCTGCGCCGGGACTGGAGCACACGTTCCGCCTCTGGCCGCATAAGCTGCGCGGTGAGGGGCACTATACCGCCGTTTTGCGCAAGGCAGGCAGCGCAGAGTGTGCCGCCCTGCCGGCAGAGCGCGCCATCGCCGCGCCAAAGGAACTGCTTTCGTTTTGCAGCGACGCTGACGCCGCAATACCAGAGGGGAAGCTCATCTGCTTTGGAAGCACCATACTCTGCGTCCCGGATGAGCTGCCGGAGCTTCGCGGGCTGCGTGTCATGCGCGCGGGGCTGACGCTGGGCGAGGTAAAAAAAGGACGTTTTGAGCCAGACCACGCGTGGGCGCTCTGGCTGCGCCAGACGCGAAACATGGCGGACTTTCCCGCCGAAAGCACGCAGATCCGCCAGTATCTGGCCGGCAATACGATCTCCTGCGCGCAGCGCGGCTGGGCGCTTGTCTGCGCCGACGGACTTTCGCTCGGCTGGGCAAAGGGCGACGGCACAACGCTCAAAAACCACTATCCCAAGGCGCTGCGGCGGCCGCTGTAGCGATTTGATTTTAGACTGTTAAAAGGAGGAACAGCCATGACGCCGGAAAAAAGAACCGTCCTGATTGTAGAGGATGAACGGGCAATCGTGGAAATCCTGAAATTTAATCTCAAGCGCGAGGGCTATGACACGCTGGAGGCGCTGGACGGCGAAAGCGGGCTGGAGCTGGCGCGCACAGCCGACCCAGATCTGATTCTGCTCGACGTAATGCTGCCGAAAATGAACGGCTTTGACATCTGCGCGGCGCTGCGCGCCGAGGGACGCGTCACGCCGATTATCATGCTGACGGCGCGCGAGGAGGAGACCGACAAGGTGCTCGGCCTTGAGGCAGGCGCTGACGACTACGTCACAAAGCCGTTTTCCATGCGCGAGCTGATGGCGCGCGTCAAGGCAAACATCCGCCGCCGCGAATTTGCAAGCGTCGGCCGCCCAGTGGGAGAGGTGCTGCAGGCAGGCGCGCTGCGGCTGAATGTGGAATCGTTCACCGTCACAAAATCCGGTCAGCCAGTGGAACTGACGCAAAAGGAATACGATCTGCTGCTGCATCTGATGCGCCAGCGCGGCAAGGTGTTTACGCGCGAGGATCTGATGCAGAAAGTCTGGAACTATGACTATTTCGGCGATATGCGCACGGTGGATGTCACGATCCGCCGTCTGCGTGAAAAAATCGAGGACGATCCCGGCAAGCCCGAATTTATCATGACCAAGCGCGGTGCGGGCTATTATTTCGCGGAGTAAGCTTCCGGCACGAAAGGAGGAACGGCGATGCGCTCGCTTCGTATGAAGCTGGTCATGATCCTTGTGATTCTGATTCTGGCTTTGATGACGGTCATCGGCGCGTTTTTAATTAACGGCGTCGGCAGTTTCTATATCTCCGAGTTCTATGTGCAGATGGAGCGGACGTTTTCGCCCGATTTCATCTCCCAGCTGCAAAAGCTTCCAGCTCAGTCCGACAATCCGCCCACGCAGATGAAAGAGCTTCTTATGGCGCAGGCAGGACTTGGCATTGACATCTCCAACCGGAACGTCTATATCCTTGACGCAACCGGCAAGGTGCTGACCAGCTCCAATCAGGACACGTCCGTCAAAATGACTGCAAATCTGCTGACAGCGATGAACGGCGAGATCGGGCAGGACAGCTCCATCGCAAACGCATATATGGATCTGGCCATCCCGATTGAATCCGAGAACGGGAGCTATATTGTCTATATTCTTGACCAGAAAGCCACGGTTGACGCGCTGACAAACGAGGTACTCAGCATCATCCTGCGCGCGCTGCTGCTTGGCCTTGTGATCTGCATGGTGCTCTCATTCCTGCTGGCGCAGATTCTGATTACGCCGCTGCGCGCGCTGACCACCGGCACACGTCAGGTCGCCGCGGGCGACTTCTCGCAGAAGCTGGAGGTCACAAGCCGCGATGAAATTGGCGTTCTGACACGGAACTTCAACTATATGTCGCAGGTTCTGCGCGATACGCTCTCTGAGGTGGAAAACGAGCGCAACAAGCTCTCAACGCTGTTTTTACATATGACGGATGGTGTTGTCGCATTCTCGACAAACGGCATGGTCATCCACTATAACCCTGCCGCCACGCAGATGCTTGGACGCAGTATCGACCCCACCACCACATTTGACGATCTGTTTGCGGGCGATGCAAGCTTTGAGCAGCTGCTGGGGCTCAAGCGCCCGGAATATCTGGAGGCACAGAAAACGGCCGGTGAGCGCGAGCTTGAGCTGTTCATGGCACCGTTCTCCGGCGATCAGGTAGCCGCCGGCGCGATGGTCGTTATCCACGATGTCACGCAGCAGCGCAAGATGGAAGCCAGCAAGCGCGAGTTTGTGGCGAACGTCTCGCACGAGCTGCGCACGCCGCTGACCAACATCAAATCATATGCCGAGACAATCGTCTCCGCCGGAGACGAGCTTCCGCCGGAGCTGCGCAGCAATTTCCTCGGCGTCATCATCAATGAGGCCGACCGCATGACGCGCATCGTGCAGGATCTTCTGACGCTGAGCAAGATTGACTACGGCAAGATGGAGATGAACATTACCCGCTTCTCGTTTGCAAAGGCGGTAGAAAATGTATACGAAGCCGTGGCGCTCAATGCTGAAAGCCACGGCCACACGCTGACGTTCCACTGCGAGGAAAACCTCCCCGACGTCAACGGCGACCGCGAGCGCGTGGAGCAGGTCATCATGAACATTGTCTCAAATGCCATCAAGTACACACCCGACGGCGGTAAAATCGACATTGCCGCCGGACGCAGCGGCAAAAACGTCTATGTCCGCGTCTGTGACAACGGCATCGGCATCCCGGAAAAGGATCTGCCGCGGCTGTTTGAGCGGTTCTACCGCGTGGACAAGGCGCGCTCGCGCGAGTCGGGCGGTACGGGTCTTGGCCTGTCGATTGCAAAGGAAATTCTGAACCAGCTCAAGGGCGATATCCGCATCGAATCGGTCTATGGCGAGGGCACAGACGCAATTATTACGCTGCCCGCCGCGGAAGAGCCGCAGAGCGATACGGAAGCATAACAAATTTACCGATGGAAAGGAGGCCGCGCCATGAAGCGTCGTGCGATTGAATTTTTTAAAGACATTCTGATTGTGGTGCTTGTCGTGGCCATTCTTATCCTCACAATTATGGCGCTTCCCACCGAGACGCTGGCCTCCACGCCATGGTTGGCCGCCGTTCTGCGCCCGTTTGCCGGGATGTTCGGCATGAGTCAGGCAGAGCTTACCTACACGCAAAAGGCCGTCCCGGCGCTGGATGCGGCACAGCCGCTTGCCATCTCGATGAAAAACAGTGCCGGCCGCTACAGCTGTCAATATGATTTTTCCACGCTGGACAGCGTGTATGAGACGCTTGGCAGCATTCTTGCGCAGGCGCTCGACACCGCATCCGCCCCTGCCGAGACAACGCGTTCGCGTCTGTATGCGGCAATCGAGGCGCAGAGCATCACACTCCGCTATCCGGCAAACGTGCCGGTGGACGTGCTCTCGTCGTGGCTTGGCGTGCAGACGCAGACGCTGGCAGACATCTCCGCCGAGCTGCTGGTACTGTCGATTCAGGATGGCGGCGTGCGGCTGTATCTGATGGGAAACGACAGCTTTGTTGCCCAGACGCAGGTATCGGCAGACACGCTTTTGTCGCTGCTTGACTCCTATCGTCCCGACGGCAGCTTCTTTGCCTTTGAGGACGGCAGCGGTCTTTATCAAAGCGCCGCGCCGCTTTCACTTATCGGCACGCTTGCCCCGGAAATTCTCGCTGCAACAGCGCAGAACCCGTGCGACAGCCGCTTTATCACCGCGCTTGCCACGCAGATGGGCTTTAACCCCTATGGCGACACCAGCTATACCGACAGTGTGGGAAACGCATTTTTCTCCGAGACCGGCTGCTCACTGCGCATTTCCGCCGCGGGTGAGCTGCTGTTTGAAAGCAGCTCCGACACGCGCTTTTCTGTTCCGTCGCAGACGGCAAGCAGCATGATTGAAACGGCACGCAGTCTGCTTGAGCAGCTTACCGTCTCCGCCGGCGGCAGCGCGCGGCTGTATCTGACCGAATTTACGCAGACGGATGACGGCGCATACTGCGCGTTTGACTATATTCTCAACGGTGTGTCCGTTTTGCAGCAGCAGGGCGCGGCGCACGGCGCATCGGTCACATTTACCGGCAGCACCATCACCGAGCTGACGCTTCAGTTGCGGACGTATACGCTCTCATCGCAGACACTTTCTGTCATGCCGGCAGCGCAGGCCGCGGCGATTGTAAAGCCCGGTACACTGCTGCGCATCTGCTATGACGACGCCGGGACAGGTGAGCTGAGCGCCGGGTGGCGCGCCGAATAAACGAAGAAACTGCACACATACCGTGCAGGAGGAGCAGAAAATGCCGGTATCCAAGATTAAAAATCTGATATTGCTGATTCTTGCCGTCTGCACGGCGTGCCTGCTTGCGCTGGTTGTACCGCAGCGGATGGAGCAGTCGCGCGCCGAGGAGGAAATCCACGACCGGCTGGAGGCACTTTATGCCTCATATGATATCCAGCTTACGCGTGAAAGCCTGCCAAAGAGCGTCAGCCTCTATGCCATTGAGCTTGGCGCACAGGAGAGCGGCGCAGAACAGGCCGCCAAGGCGCTTCTGGGCGCAGGCGCTGCCGCTGAGAGCGGCTCGACGCGCTTTTCTGCCGTATATTCTTCCGGCCTTGGCACATGCAGTGTGTCGCTGGACGGAAGCTTCCACGCAGAGCTCACCGGTCGCGATGCGGTGAGTGATCTGCGCCGAGACGCAGAAAAGCTGCTGACGCAGATGGGCTTTTCGCATGAAGCGCTGTCGGAAGCCGAGCGCGTCAGCGCGGGCGTCTATCGCATTGACGCGGCGCAGCGGATTTTGGGTGTGCCCGTTTTCTCCGAGGGACTGCATCTGACGTATGTCAACGGCATTTTGACAACGGTGGACGGCGTTTTCTACACCGGCGAGTCACAGATTACACGCATCAGCGAAAACGCGTCAAACTCCTGCGCCGATGCACTGGTAGCGCTGCTTTCCAGCCGCGACCAGCTCGGCTGGGTGGGCAGCAGTATTCTGCGCGTGCTGCAGGGCTACCGTCACACTGAGTCCGCCTCTACAAGCCTGCGCCTTGCACCGGTCTGGATCATCGAAACCGATACCGGCACGTTCCAGGTAAACGGTCTGACCGGCGAGGTAACGCAGCCGGAGAGCTGATTTGGCGCAGACTTACCCGCCGTGCAGGCGTGTTTTTACACCGCGGCTAAAATTCTTAAGAAATTCTAAAGAAATCCGTTTCCAATTTGTCATTTTTCCTTTACTTTAAGCGCCACTTATGGTAAACTGGTGCTGTTCGGGGGAAAGTGTGCCCTTGGAATGAATTGTCTTTGCTAGACAGGCCAAATACGGTAAATACTCTTTCAAAAAGAGGGTTTTAATTTGATCGAATATAAAGTTCACGGCGGTACGCGTCTTGAGGGTACTGTCACAATTTCCGGCGCAAAGAACGCCGCAGTTGCGATTCTCCCGGCCACGCTGCTGGTCAGCGGCAAATGCCGCATCGAAAATGTTCCGGATATCTCAGATGTTCGTCTGCTGCTTGAAATTCTGAGCGACATGGGCGCGGTCATCCGCCGCCTGAGCCGCCACTCGTTTGAAATTGACTGCTCTCACGTGCGCAACACCACCGCACCAATTGAGCTTGTGCGCCGTATCCGCGCGTCGTACTATCTCATCGGCGTGGAGCTTGGCCGCTTTGGCCATGCACGCGTCGCCATGCCGGGCGGCTGCAACTTTGGCGTCCGTCCCATCGACCAGCACATCAAGGGCTTTGAGGCCATGGGCGCGCTGGTTGAGCAGAACGGCGGCTATGTCTGCGCCGACGCCCCCGAGGGCGGCCTTCAGGGCGGACATGTGTACCTTGATATTGTATCTGTTGGCGCGACGATGAACATTCTGTTGGCGGCGGTGCTCTCCAGCGGCATGACTGTCATTGAAAACTGTGCCAAAGAGCCGCATATCGTCGATCTTGCCAACTTCCTCAACGCTATGGGCGCGCGCATCACCGGCGCGGGCACAGATGTCATCAAAGTTCGCGGCGTAGCATCGCTGGCAGGCGGCAGTTATACCATCATTCCTGACCAGATTGAAGCCGGCACGTATATGACCGCTGCGGCGGCCTGCGGCGGCAACGTTCTGATTGAGAATATTATCCCCAAGCACCTTGATTGTATTACGGCAAAGCTGCGCGAGATGGGTGCGCGTGTCACGGAATACGACGACGCAATCCGCGTGGAAACCACGCGCCGGCTGCGCCGCTCCAACGTCAAGACGATGCCCTATCCCGGCTTCCCCACCGATATGCAGCCGCAGATTGCGGTGTGCATGGCGCTTGCCGAGGGCACAAGCCTTGTGACCGAGGGCATTTATGACAACCGCTTCCGCTACACGGGCGAGCTCAATCGCATGGGTGCATGCATCCAGGTGGAGAGCAAAACCGCTGTGATCGACGGTGTCAAGCAGCTGCACGGCTGTGCAGTGCGCGCGTGCGATCTGCGTGCGGGCGCAGCGATGGTCATCGCGGCTATGGCCGCCGAGGGCGAGAGCGTCATTGAGGACGCGCACTATATTGAGCGCGGCTATGAGGATATCATCGGAAAACTCTGCGCATTGGGCGCAGACATCCGCCGGGTTGAGACCTTTGAGCCCATTGGCGCTGGCGAATCAGCCGGTTAATCGTCATAAAACATAGAAGCAGCGCCATCCGTGGATGACGCTGTTCAGCCTTGTAAAAATTAAAACGCACCTGCGTTTCTGCCGGAAATCCTCCGGCGAATGCGTAGGTGCGTTATGTTTTTCTCGGAAGTTGATTCACCTGTGCCGTTCTGCGGCAACGACTATCATCGGGAGCGCTGTCACCATACAGGCGGCGCGTAGTTTGATGTGGAGAGTTGACTTTCGTGTGGTGGCCGCAGCGTTCGATTCTGGTGCTTACCGTCATGCTGAGGCGGGACGTACCCCTATAGAACCAAAATGCAAACCAGCGCCAGCGTTTGCATTTTGGAGAGGACGAGCAGCGGAATGGACGAGGCCTGCCGCTTGCGAGGACGAGGCGCACAGCGTCACCCGCCGCACAAGCCTTTCCGGCGGAG
This sequence comes from uncultured Oscillospiraceae bacterium, assembly GCA_934621665.1. Classification (GTDB taxonomy): domain Bacteria; phylum Bacillota; class Clostridia; order Oscillospirales; family Oscillospiraceae; genus CAG-170. The sequence continues at coordinate 8,244 of CAKTUT010000073.1, forward strand.
CATTATATGCCCGCCACCTCATGCAGAATCTCCTGCATTTCATCCCACTTCTGCTCCATATCCCACACCAGCTTCAG
>CAKTUT010000074.1 GCA_934621665.1 uncultured Oscillospiraceae bacterium
ACATTTTTTCGTAGGAATACTGACGTATTTCAAGGAAAAATGGCGCGGCACACCGCAAAAAGGCCCGCTGTCCGGGTACGTTTGGAGTTGGAAGAATACACCCTAATGTGCCATTATGGCAGGACTATCCGACTTTCGCCCTCGGCCTGCGCCGGGAGCGACGCCGTAATGTACATATCCGCAAGCGTCAGCTTGAACGTCCCGGCCTTACAGCTGGTAAAGAACAGACGGAAAAAATTGATCTGGTTGAGATCGCACCAACCGCTTTTTTCGCTGTCGTTTGACCGTGCAAGTGGCAGATACACTTCATTCCAGCCGGTTTTCAGCTTTGATCCACGATTCGTAATATTCCATTGCAGCTCACGGCTGTCGCTTCCACCACTCGACGTCAGCTCAAACGAGAACGTTCCAAGCTTCTCAAGCGTCGCGTCGTCCTCCACAAACAAACTCAGATGCAGATATCCGCCGCTGTAGTTGGCCAGATGGAGTTTGCCCGGAAGCTGGAACGCCGCCGGGACAATCGCGCCGTCCTTTGCAATCGTCAGCGTGTTCGCAATGCCATATCCGCTTCTTGCACCGTATTTTTCCTCCGCCGCAAGATCGGCCTTTTTCCACGTACCGCCCATGCTCTTCTTGATCAGCGTATTCGGATCTGTCCAGATGGAAACCGGCTCACCGTTTGATGCCGCGCCCTCTGGGAGTGCATCGCGGTGCAGAATTTCAACACCGTCCAAATAGAACGTCTGTCCGCTGACCTTGTTGGTCTGCTGATAAACCGCAAGGAAATTGACCGCAGAAAGGTCGATAAAACCGGTGCTCCAGCCGCCGCGAATCGGGAAATACAGCTCGTTCCAGCCTGCCTCCAGCGCGATATCATAGAAGCTGTCGCCCTTGCCAAACTCATATTGCAGCTCCTGACTGTCGCGCTTGCCGCTGCTGGTCAGCTCCAGCCGGAACACGGTGCTTACCGCTGACTCCGGCACGTACAGCCGCAGATGCACATAGCCGTCGTCGGCATAGCGCGTTAGATCAACCGCATCAAAGCCCAGTGTCATTACACCGCTCAGCGCCATCTTCCAAACACTGCCCGTGCCGGAGATGGTTTCAACGCACGCTGCGCCCTCCGGGAGCGTCTCCGCGGAGACAACCGCCGCACCGGTCAGCGTACCGCTGCCGGGAATTACAATTTTCTTTGACTTCTGCCCGGTTGCTGCCTGTGCATAGCTCTTTCCAGACGGCAGCGCGGCTACCGCGCGCACGCGGTGCAGAATGCAGCTGCTGACCGTATTTTCCACCGTCACGCTAAACGTGGCAATCCGGCATTCTGCCGTGTCGCCAAAATCGGAAAGCTTCAAATACAGCGTCTGCTCCCCATTGCCCGGCACGTCATAGGAAAGTGTCTTGCCGTTCAGACTCACGCTGACCGCGCCGCCCTCGGTCGATACGCTGTTTATATCCAGTGCCAGCGCTGCATGGCCGCTAAAGTCATAGACATCCGCGTATTCCGCGCACTTATCCGCCACGCACAAGACGCTTCCGCCGCCAGACAGGTCATAGCCGCTTTCCGTCACCTTGGCGCAATAGAGCGTGTCCGTTCCGTCCAGCCACGTATAGTCGTCTGCGCCGGGGTTGCGATATGTACCCTCGCGTTCCAGAAGCGTTGCACCGATGAGCGTCATGCGGTTATACGCTCTGACATCCGCGCCCTGCGGCGCACGCACGCTGAAGCGGTTTTTCTGGTGTGTGTTCACGCCAAGAATCCGACTGGCCGTGTCGTCCGCCACATAAAGCGTACCGGTCTGCTCTGCGTCGGACGCGCCGCCTGCACCCATATTTACGCTGCTCACTGAAGCTCCGTTTTTCAGCGTCAGCGTGTCATGCGGCCGGTAGGCATACCAGTGTGCAATCGTCTGGTCGGTGCTGCCGTCCAGAATGATGCAGTCGAGCTTTGCCGAGGTTGTGGTAAAATACGGCGAGCTTGTGCTGATGGCCGTATCCCAGCCAGGATAGTCAAAGCCGTTGCGTCCAAGCGGCGTTGCGTTTTGCAGGCAGCGGAAAATCTGTCCGCCCGCACAGCCGGATGCCGTAATGTTGTTTTCATAGTTCGCAAACATCACGCCCATAACGGTATAGCCGTCGCAGTTTGTCAGGCGGATGCCATGACTCGCCGCCAGAATCGAGCAATTCTGAACAAACGCGCCCGGCGCGTTCTCCGCGCGAACAGCAAAGCCGGTCTGCGCATACTGTTCCGTCGGGTTTTCCTGTTTGGGATACACCATCATCAGGCCGCTTACGCCCGCGTTTGCACCCGAAAGCGTCACCATGGCGCTGTCTGCACCGTAGTCAAAGTATGCCTCCAACACCGTTCCGCCGTCCACGCCGATGGCCGGCTTGACCCCCACCGGCGACGAACCGCGAAGCTCCACGCCCGCCGGAACGTTCACACCGCTCTCCAGCCGGTAGTGCCCCGCTGGGAGATACACCACGCCGCCCGACGCACCAAGCGCATCCAGCGCTGCTTGCAGCTGCGCGGAAACATCCGTCTTGCCGCTTGTGTCAAGCGCATCCATCACGCGCACCGTTCCGCTTGCCGCGCGACGCTGCGGCACAGCGCTGATCTTCGCAAGGCCGCTGTCAGACATGCGGTAGACGTATCTTGCGCCGCTGCCGCTGATGGTCTGGCACTCTACTGCCGCCAGCTTGACGGCGTAGTTTGTATTGTTCACAACGTCGGTGTCATTGTCCCGGAATGTGCTGCACGCGATGTTCACGCCAAAGCCCGACAGCGCGCCAAATTCCGCACCGGTGGTACAGTTTGTAATTGTCAGGCCGTAGAGGTCGCCGTAGTATGTTGTACGCGCGCCGCGCTTGACCTGAATGCCATAGCGGTAGCTGTCAAGCGACACATCCGAGAAATAGTCGCCCTCCAGATCACCAAGGCGCAGACCCACGCCGTTTTCCTTTGTATACGCTGCCACGTCCGCCGCCGTGACGCGCTCGCCTTTCATGTCATCTGGAAGCGCCGCGTAAGCCGCGCTCTGCGTAAACTGCGCCCAATAGCTGCCGTTTGCCGTAAAGCCCGCCGTGCCGCCGTTGTCCGCAGCATTATAGAGATACATGCCGGTCTCAAGGAAGCTGCCCTTGACATTCTGGATATACGTCTGCTCGCCCTTGGAGTTGGCCGCGTCCGCATCAAAGATCGTATCACACAGGCCTACGCCGCGATAGGCGTTGATCACCGTGCAGTTTTCCACCGTGTGCAGTCCGCGGTCTGCCTTTCGAATGGCCTGTCCCTCATTATAGAATGTATAGCTGTCGGTTCTTACCGCCGTCAAACTCTGGTGCGGATAATACACCGTCAGCCCCAGCACACCCGCGCTGCCGCCGATGTAGACAAGCGGCTTTTCGCTGCTTTCCACATCCGCCAGCAGAATTGTGCCATAGCGCAGCTGCGCCGGATCGGATACCGTGTCGGGGTCTTGATAATCGCCGCGCAGCGTCACGAACGCCGGGATTTCCAGCATCCCCGTGATGCGGTAATAGCCTGCCGGAAGCCAGACCGTACCGCCGCCCTGCCACGCGCAGTTGTCAAGTGCGCGCTGGATGGTTTCGGTTGCGTCCTCTGCGCCTGTCTTGTCCACCGGGTACGACCCCTCGCCCACAACAATGTCGGCCACAATTGTTTCATTTGTATATTCCGTTGTCACAGCCTGTGCCTGCATCGCGTCATAGCTCATCAGCCTGAGCGGAATCGTCAGCGTCTGCTGCGCACTTCCCTGACGGAACGTGACGCGGATGCTGCCGCTGCCAGTATACCGGCTTTCCACCGCAACGCTGAACGTGTTCTCCACGTCTTTCAGCCATGCGCTTAAATATTCATCCATCTCTGCTTCCAGCCGCGCGGCAATTTCCGCCTCTGTGCTGCCCCGCTGATACTCCATCGGAATTTCACCGTCCGGGAAGTCTCGCTCCATTCCCGCGCGAACCGCCGCCGCAGCGCAGGCAACATCATCCGCGTCATTTCCGGTTGTGTTGCCGGGCAGATATGCCTCATGATACACCGAAACATCCCCCAGAATATAATCGCCTGTCACCGACTTTGTCGCAAAGATACGAAGCCGCACCAAACTTTCCAGATTGCACGTGCCGCCCACGGCTGCCGCCTTTGACAGCGGAAGCGTAATCACATTCCAGCCTGGGGCAAGCGAAATACCCGACCACTGAAGCTCCTCCTTATCATTGCTGGCAAGACTGCCGATCTCCAGCGTGCAGCTGGTTGTCTCCTGCGTGCCATTATAGAGCTTCAGATACAAAACGCCATCGTCCTGATAGTCTGAGATATCCGTCCCGGTCTCACGGACAAAACGGAACAGCACCTGCGCTGTGCCGCTGCTCAAAATCGCAGACTCCATACCGCCGTCCTGCAAAGTGGACGCGTAATTCGCGTCGTCCGTCTGCGTAATCAGGCGGCGCGTGCGCCCATCGGTCTGCGCATAGGCGTTTTCCGCGTCCAACACAGTCATCTCATACAGCGTCCGGCTGCGCTCCGCAGGCTCCGGCTTCGGCGTCGGGTCAACCGGGTCTGGGTTCACCGGTGCAGGATTGACCGGCTGCGGCGCGGACGGCGTTTCCGCCTCCTCGCTGCCAATTTGTTTGTCAAGGCGCATTAAAATCTCTGCCAGCTGTGCGCGCGTCGTCACACCGCGCGGATTGAGCTTTGCCCCGCTTCCGGCAAGCAGCCCATCCTGCACGCACCATGAAAGTGCCTCGCGCGCAAAGTCCGACACCGCGTCACGGTCAGAAAACCGCGCCAGCGCGTCGCCGTTTGATACAGTCTCCTGCGTCAGCCGCACAAAGTTGCGCAGAATGACTGCCAGCTCCTCACGCGTCACCGCTGCATCCGGCGCAAACGTCCCATCTGGATAGCCGCCTACCACGCGGTTTTCCGCCGCCCACGCGACGGCATCAAAATACCATGTTCCCGCCGCCACGTCGGAAAAGCGCTTTGCCGTCGCCGTTTCCGGCGCACCGGCCATTCGCCAGAGCACCGTCACGGCCATTGCGCGGCTGACCGAAGCATCCGGCGCAAATTCTCCGCCGCCGACGCCGTTCATCAGCCCCCGCGCCGTCACATAATGCACAGCCTCGTCATACCACGTGCCGTCCGTCTGTGCGGCAGAGACTGGGATGCACCCCAGCACCATCACCGCCGCCAAAACGCATACGGCCACGCGAAAAAGCGTTCGTTTCTTCAAGAAAAGCCCCCCATTTCATTGTTTTCTAGTAAACCAACTTTACTACTTTTTAAGAAGCTTGTCCAGCACTTTTTTGTCGCATCCCGCGCAGGTGCATTTTTTCAGAGAATGGCACAAAAACACCATTTTTGCTTTGTGCAAATTGAAAATATGCAAAACCGGCCGCGCGGATTTTCCGCGCGGCCGGGCAAACCGTTCTCTCTTTTTAATTGAACATCAGATTCCCCTGGAACACCTGATTGACCACACTGATGGCGCAGCTGGCCGTTTCAAAATTGTCCGCGCGGTACGACTTGAGCACGTCAATTTTTCGATAGCTCGACAGCACAATCCGCTCATTGAGCCGCTGCGACAAAAGCGCCAGCAATTCATCTGAGCATGAGCCGCCGGAGTTATCCAGAATCACAGCCTGCGGATTGAGCACGTTGCAAAGTCCCGCCAAACTCAGTGCCAGAACCTCGATGCTCTTTCGCGCATGCTCATCGCTTTCAAAGTTGAGGTACTTGCCAAGGCAGCCGTTTCCGCCGCAGAAGCACGGCTCGCTCTGCGTGTCATCGAAATTGACGCAAAGGTGGCCAAGCTCACTTGCGTAGCCGGTAAAGCTGCTGAACAGCTGGTTGTTGCAGATGATGCCAAGGCTGAGGCCATCGGCAATGCCAAGGTAGAGATAGTCGCTGTAGCTTTTGCCATAGCCGTAATATTTTTCGGCCAGCGCCGCGCAATTATAATGATAATCCAGAAAAACCGGCAGATTATAGTGCTTTTTGAACAGCTCCGTAATCGGCAGATCATGGATGCCATAGAAGTTTGGCGGGTTCAGAATCACGCCGCTGTGGATATCCACCGGGCCGATCGAGCCAATACCGATGCCAAGAATATTTCCATACTGCATCATATGATCTGTCAGCCGCAGCACTGTATCGACAAGCGCCTCACCGCTGCAATCGGAAATGCGCAGCGATTCCTGCGCCAGAATTTCCAGCGCGAAATTACACAGCGCCACACTCAGATGCGTACGGTGAATCAGCACTGCGATGATCTTCGGCGCGCCGGAAGAAAGCTCCAGCATAATAGGATTGTTGCGCTTGCCCTTGCTGCCGTCGCCCGTCTCCACAATCAGATCATCCGCAAGAAATTCGGAGATGATGTTTGTCACCGTCATTTTTGTCAGACCGCTGATCTGCGCCAGCTCGGCGCGCGAGGTTGCGCGCCCGGTCATCAGATACCGGAACAGCAGTCCGCGGTTTTCCGCGCGCAGGTTCTTTGCATTTCTTCCGGACTTGTGCTCCATGCAGCTTCGCCTCCATCTGTCTGCGCGCCCCAGCGCGCTTTGGTATAATCAGCTTACTTATATTTTACAAATCTTTTCAGAAAATGCAACAGCAAAAATCAAGTGGAAATCTTCCATAAAAAACGTCAAAATTTTTTGTTTAAAACATAGAATCCGAAAATCTGCCGCAAAATTCTTGACAAAGAGGTCTCCTCGTGCCATTATATTAGTAAATTGATTTTACTCGAATTGACTTTTCGAGCGAAGCAATTGCAGAATCGTAATCATTTTTATTTATGGAGGTAAAAAATGAAAAGACTATTATCTGTGCTTCTGGTTATCGCCATGCTGCTGACGTTTGCCGCGTGCGCATCCAGCAGTGACACCCCGGCGCAGGCCGAAACGCCCGCCGCCGACAACAGCGCTGCTGCGGAAACCCCGGCAGCCGAGGAACAGCCCGCCGAAGAAGCGCCCGCCACAACTGGCGAGCCTGTTACCATTGAATACTGGTATCAGAACTCCTATTACGACGACTGGATCAACAAGATGGTTGCGGATTTCCACGCTGAGAACCCAGACATCACCGTTGTCCCCGTTCTGCACGGCGACGATCAGGCTCTGACCACTGCGCTGACTGCCGCGTTCCAGGAGGGCAAAGCCCCCACCCTGTTCCACACCCGTGCCAACAACTCCCTCGCCGCCTACGCAACCGAGGGCGTACTTCAGGATATGTCCGGCTATGGTTTCGATGCCCTTGAGACCGATGCCGGCCTTGCCGGCGGCACGGTTGACGGCAAGCTCTATGCCGCCTGCCTCGGCTACAGCGCATTCTGCGTCATCTACAATCAGGACATCTTTGACGAGTTGAGTCTCACGCCGCCCACCACCTTTGACGAGCTGGTCAGCGTGGTCAAGGCCTGTCAGGATGCCGGTTACGGCGGCATCGCCTACCCGGGCAGCACTGCCGGTCATGTGTGGATCTCCCGCGGCCTGTTCCGTGATGCCATGACGGTAGACGGCTACAATGCCTTTGAGCTCGGCATTGACAACGGTACGGTCACCGACGTGTACGACTATCCCGAAGCGGTTGACGCCATCCGCTCCATGTCCGCCTACTGCTCCAATGGCCTGTTGTATAACGGTTCTGACGCCATGGACACCGACGCAGAAATCAGCCTGTTCGCCACCGGCGAGTGCGCCATGATGGTCAACTATACCGGCGTTATGCTTTCGGCTGAGGCGCTGCTTGACATGAATCTTGGCATTTTCCCGCTGCTCGGCCAGACCGGTGCGGGTAAATACTACGCCGAAATCAACAACATGATCTCCATGTACTCCGGCGCTTCCGACGAGGAAAAGGCCGCCGGCGCAAAGTTCATCTCGTTCCTGCTGCGTGAGGACAACATGACCTACTACGCATCCACTCGTACCGAAGTTCCGTCCGTCAACGGCATCGTTGCCGATCACAAATACGGCGAACTGTTCCAGCGTGAATTTGCCTCCCGCGGCATCAACATGCGCACTGTCTGCGTCACCAGCAACAGCGAAATGTGGAAAGCAGAGTTTGACGCGCTTCAGACCGGTGTGATCTTCAACGGCGTTGATCCCGACGAGGCCATCAAGAGCTTCAGTGACCACCTGAAAGCTGCCGATATCGCAAGCTATTCGTAATTTCTCTTTTTTAAATAACCTTAATAATCCATGTAGC
>CAKTUT010000075.1 GCA_934621665.1 uncultured Oscillospiraceae bacterium
CGTCCGCCCGAACGATCAGGCCATGGCCGCTGCCAAGCGCGACAAGGTCGATATGCGGATGTACCGCGTGATCTATGACGCCATCAATGAGATTTCCGACGCCATGAAGGGCATGCTCGCACCGAAGTACCGCGAGGTCATCATCGGCCACGCCGAGGTTCGTCAAACCTACAAGGTCTCGTCTGTCGGTACGATTGCAGGCTGCTATGTCAAGGACGGCAAAATCACACGCGACGCGCAGGTGCGCGTGCTGCGTGACAATATCGTCATCCATGAGGGCGTTCTGGGCTCGCTTCAGCGCTTCAAGGACTCGGTCAAGGAGGTTGCGCAGAACTATGAGTGCGGCATCTCCATTGACAAGTTCAACGATATCAAAGAGGGCGACATTTTCGAGTGCTTCGTTATGGAGCAGATTAAAAATTAAGCAAACGGTAAACGTGATGCGCTGCTGTGTGCCGCGGCGCGGCGCACAGCACGTATTTGCGCTTCATGATTACCCCGCTACTTTCTCCAAAGGAGGATACTATGGCATCCAACCGAATTGGAAGAATCAACGAAGAAATCCAGCGTGAGCTGTCGGATCTGATCCGCAATTTAAAAGACCCGCGCGTGCAGACGCTTTTGTCCATCACACGCGTGGACACCACCCCCGACCTGCGCTACTCCAAGATCTACATCAGCGTTCTGGATGATGCGCGCAGCAAGGAGGCGCTCAAGGGTTTGAAATCCGCGGGCGGCTGGCTGCGGCGCGAGCTTGGCAGTAAGCTCCAGCTGCGCTATACGCCGGAGCTTGTCTTTGAGCTGGACGATTCGCTGAAATACGGCGCGCATATGTACGACCTGCTGAGCCGTCTGAGCGCGCAGGAACACGCCGCAGAGGCCGCAGCAGCTGCAGAGGAAACCACAGATGATGACAAGAACTGATGTCGCCGCATTTCTGCGCAGCCGCGATCACTTTGTAATTTTAACGCACCGCCGCCCCGACGGCGATACAACCGGCTCGGCCGCGGCACTCTGCCGCGGCCTGCGCGCGATTGGCAAGGACGCGTTCGTTCTGGATAATCCCCAGTTTACGGCACGCTTCCGTCCGTTTGTCGCGGGACTCACCTGCCCATCCGTACCGGATGGCGCAACAATTGTCTCCACCGACATCGCATCCGAGGAGCTCTTGTGTTTTGGTGCAGAGGATCTTGCCGCGCAGCTTTCGCTGGTCATTGACCACCATGGCCGCAACTCGCTTTCGTGCGGGAGTCGCCTTGTGGAGGCCGACCGTGCTGCGTGCGCCGAGATCATCTACGACATTTTGTGCGAGCTTGGCGCGCCGATTGACAAGGCGACCGCCGAGGCGCTCTATGTCGGCATTGCCACCGATACCGGCTGCTTCAAGTATTCCAACGTCACCGGCGACACGTTCCGCACAGCAGCGGCGCTGGTTGATCTTGGCGCGGACATTGCGCCGATCAACAAGGTGTTTTTTGACACAAAGTCATTTTCGCGTCTCAAGCTGGAGGCGCGTCTGACCGGAAGCGTTGAGCTGTACGCAGGTGGTCTTGTCGGCCTCTGCACGCTGCCGAAGCGCTGGATTCAGGAACTCGGCATCACCGAGGATGACATCGACTCCATCTCGGGCTTTGCCCGCGCCATTGAGGGCGTGGAAATCGGCATTACCATCCGCGAGGTAGAGGACGGCATGGGTAAGATTTCGCTCCGCACCAGCCCCCGCTTTGACGCGTGTGCGCTTTGCCGTGAGCTTGGCGGCGGCGGGCACAGCGCGGCGGCCGGCGCATCCGTCCCTGGTGGCATTGATGCCGCTAAGGCAGCCATTCTGGACGTTCTGAAAAAGAGCGGCTTGGAGCTTTGAGATGGCAAATGGAATTTTAATTGTGGACAAGCCCGACGGCTGGACCAGTCAGGACGTGGCAGCAAAGCTGCGCGGCGTGTTTCATGAGCGCCGCATCGGCCATGGCGGCACACTTGACCCCATGGCAACCGGAGTTCTGCCCATCTTTGTCGGACGCGCCACGCGCGCGGCGGAATTTATGGAGTCGGCGGAAAAGGAATACATCGCGGGACTTCGCCTCGGACTTGTCACAAATACGCAGGACACCAGCGGCGAAGCGCTGGAATCGCGCCCTGTTGATGTGACGCGTGAACAGCTGGAGGCGGTACTAAAGCAGTTTACCGGCCGCATTCAGCAGATTCCGCCCATGTACTCCGCAGTCAAGATCGGCGGCAAAAAACTCTATGAGCTGGCGCGCAAGGGAAAGGAAATTGAGCGCAAGCCGCGCGAAATTACGATTCACGCACTGGAGCTTCTCGACGGCGCAGGCAGCGACTGGACGCTGCGCGTCCACTGCTCCAAGGGCACGTATGTGCGCACGCTGTGCCACGACATCGGCGCAGCGCTTGGCTGCGGCGGCTGTATGTCGTCGCTGCGGCGCACGATGGCCGGACGCTTTACGCTGGACGGTGCGCTGACGATGCAGCAGATTCTGGATTTTGCCGCGCAGGGCGCCCCGCAGGAGCTGCTTCTGCCGGTGGACGCAGTTTTCTCGCAGTATCCGGCACTTATCGTCACGCTGGCACAGACCACGCGCGTGCGCAACGGCGCAGAGGTGCGCGACCGCGAATTTCCCGACGGCATGTGCCGCGTCTATAGCGAAACCGGCGAATTTCTGATGCTGGGCAAGGTTTCGGCGCACACGCTGCGCACTGTGAAGAACTTTTTCGAGGTGAACTGACTTGGAGACACACCGCGCCGTTGCGCTCGGCTTTTTTGACGGCGTTCACATTGGCCACGGCGCGTTGCTGCAAAAAACGCGCCAGCGCGCGGACGAGCTTGGAATTCCCGCCTGCGCCATGAGCTTTGACGCTTCTCCCCTGTCCATCATCGGCGGCGCAGGCGCGCCGCTGCTGAGCACAATGGACGAGCGCACGTTTTTGATGAAGCGCTGCTATGGGATTGACGAAGTCGTGTTCGCCCACTTTGACCAGTCAATGATGCAGCTACCGTGGGAGGAATTCATTGAGGAATATCTTGTCCACCGTCTGAACGCGCGCCATGTGGTCTGCGGTCACGATTACCGCTTTGGCTATCGCGGCGAGGGCACACCCGCGCGCCTGATGGATGCGTGCCGTGCGCACGGCATCGGCTGTGACATTGTGCCAGAGGTCGATCTGGACGGCATCCGCGTCAGTTCCACCGCCATCCGCGCACAGCTTGCCGCGGGCGACACGGAAACGGCACGCCGCTTTCTCGGCCACCCGCACCTGATTCGCGGGACAGTTGTGCACGGGCAGGAGCTCGGCCGCACCATCGGCGTCCCAACGGCCAACATTCCGATGGCACAGGGGCTTCTGATTCCGCCCTACGGCGTTTACTGTGCCATGGCGGATCTGGATACCGGCGCGCAGTATCCTGCCGTTGTCAACATCGGCGTCCACCCTACCGCAGGCGCGCTGCCCGCACCGGTCACAGAGGCGTGGATTTCCGGGCTGGACGAATCGCTTTATGGCCGAACACTTAACGTCTGGCTATACCGGATGCTGCGGCGTGAGCAAAAATTTGACTCGCTCGACGCGCTGCGCGCACAGGTGCTCCACGACCGCGACGTGACGCTGCAATACTTCCAGACAAACGAAAATCCCGGCTGACACGATGTGTCAGCCGGGCTCTTTTTTATACTTATTTTACCGCGTCGGCTTCAGCGTTTTTGCCAAGCCGGCGAAGCATCGTCTTTTTCACCGCGCGGAAGATGTTCTGATAGCCCGTGCAGCGGCACAGGTGGCCGGAGAGGAGCTTTCGAAGTTCATCGTCAGTATATTCCTTACCCGCGTTCAAAATCTCCGTAGCCGTCAGGATAAAGCCCGGTGTACAGAAGCCGCACTGGATAGCTGTCTCATCCATGAACGCCTGCTGGATATCGGAAATTTCACCATTCGGCCCCATCAGCCCCTCCAGCGTCAGGATGTCCTTGCCATCCGCCCATGCGGCCAGATACAGGCAGGAGTTGACAGCCTCGCCGTCAATCAACACCGTGCACGCGCCGCACTCGCCTACCTCACAGCCCTTTTTGACCGCGGTCAGCCGGAAGTCGTTGCGCAGCATATCTGTCAGGCTTGCGCGAACGTCTACCATTTTTTCAACCTTTTTGCCGTTGATGGTACACTGAACCAGTTTGTATTGTGCCATTACAGTTCACCTCCGCAGCGCTGAACCGACTCGATCAGGCAGCGCCGTGCCATTTCCACCGCGATATGCTTTCGGAACGCCTTGGATGCACGCCACGAGTCACGCGGATTGATGTCCAGCAGCACACTTTCGGCAAATGCGTCCACCGTCTGCATGGTAACGGGCTTGCCGTTGACCGCCGCCTCGGCGTTGGCCGCACGCATCGGGATCGGGCCTGCAACGCCATAGGCGATGCGCACTCGCTCAAACGTCTTTTTATCCGCCGACAGCCGGCAGTTGACCGAGCAGCCGGTTGTGGCAATATCCATGGCGTTGCGCATGGCGTATTTGATATAAAAGCCCGCTGTGCGCTCCCACGATTCTCTCGGAATCAGGATTGCCGTCTGGATTTCGCCCTCCTCGATGTTCAGATCGACCGTGCCGGCCTTGATATAGAATTTCTGAATCGGCACAAGGCGCTTGCCATGCACGCCCGTCAGCTCCACAATCGCGTCCCACGCCCACAGCGTGGATGCGGAGTCCGCCGAGGTCACGCCGTTGCAGGTGTTGCCGCCGATCGTGCCCATGTTGCGGATCTGCGGGCCGCCGACCATATCGACCGCCTCGCCGAGGACGTTGATCTTCTCACAGATGATTGGATCATGTGTGATGTGAGAAAACGTAGTCAATGAACCGATGCGGATCGCGTCGCTTTCATCCATGCAGATGCCGCGCATCTCGTCAATTTCGTGGATGGAGATCAGCGCCTTACCCGCGCGCTTTCCCTCGCGCATCTGGACAAACACGTCCGTGCCGCCCGCGACGATTTGCGCCTCGGGGTGCGCCACACGAAGCTCGCACGCCTCCTGTACGCTGTGCGCCTCATAGAGCGCTTTCATATCATACATTGCGCATTCCCTCCTTATTCCTTGATGAGTCCCTCTTCGCTGAACCGGGCGAAGAGGACGTGCGGCGTAATCGGCGTCTGGTTGATGGCAACGCCGGTAGCATTCAGAATTGCGTTGCGTATGGCAGGTGCAGCGGAGCATGCCGGCGGCTCGCCCAACGCCTTTGTTCCATAGGGTGATGTTGGCTCGGGGTTTTCCACAAATGCCGCCTGCAAATTCGGGTGATCCATAAACGTAGACAGCTTGTAGTCCAGCAGGTTATTGTTAAGCGGACGGCCTGTTTTTTCATCAAACAGCATCTGCTCGGAAAGTCCGTAGCCGATGGCCATCGACATACCGCCGTGCACCTGCGCCTCGGCCAGCGCCGGGTTAATCAGGCTGCCGCAGTCGTGGACGTTTACGATATTCAAAAGCTTTACCTTGCACAACGGGATGTCCACCTCAACCTCGGCGAAGCTGCATCCGAACGAATAGGCGTTGTTGCGGATGGTATAGGTGGACTCAGCCGTGATGTGCTCGCTGTGCACCGGGTTATACTGCGCCGTCATGGAAAGCTCCTTGAGGCTCATCAGCACCTTACCGTCCTGCTTGCGGATGATGTTGCCGTCGGCGATGTCCATATTGTCGATGCTCTGACGCGTGACCTCGTTTGCATAGGCAAAGATCTTTTCGCGCAGCAGTCGTGCCGTCTGACGGATGGCAAAGCCCGCAACATATGTCTGGCGCGAGGCATACGCGCCAAGGCCGGTGGGCGTGATGTCAGTATCCTGACACGAAACCACGCGCACATCGTGATAGCTTTTCAGTCCGACAGCTTCTGCCACCATCTGCGCATACGCGGTGTCCGCACCCTGACCGATTTCCGTCTCGCCGCACTGGAACGTCACCGTGCCGTCCAGATTCAGCAGCATCCGGTTGGACGAGGTTTCAAGCGAGATGGGATAGACCGCCGTATTGTACCAGAAACATGCCACGCCAACACCCCGGCGAACAGGGCCGGTCTGGTTCGCGTATTCTTTCATCTTGCGGTCATAGTCAATGAGCGCGCGTCCCTTTTCCATGCACTCGCGGTGCGAGTCAAAGTAGTTAACGTTTTTGCTGAAGCCGTCCTCATAGCCGAGCGGCATCAAATAGCGATCACGATACGCAATCGACTCCATACCAACAGCGCGCGCGCACTGCTCAATATTCGAGTCGTTTGCAAACGACGCCTGCGGCATACCATAGCCGCGCATTGCGCCGGCCGCGGGACGATTGGTAAAGACGGTATATGCGTCGCATTCCATATTGGGGCACGGATACAGCTGCGGGAACGAGCCCATGGCCTTTGCCACAATGGAGTGGCCGTGGGAGGCATAAGAGCCCTGATTGGAGAAGCACTCGACCTTGCGCGCGGCAATCGAGCCGTCCTTGTGCAGCCACGAGACAATGTGGAAGCGGATGGCGTGGCGCACGCGGTTGGAGACGAACGTCTCCTCACGTGAGCAGTCAAGGCGCACGCAGCGTCCGCCCACCTGCGTGGTGCAATAGGCGCACAGCGGCTCATACAGCGCATCCTGCTTGTTGCCAAAGCCGCCGCCGATGTATGGCTTGATGATCTCAATATCTGCCCACGGGCGTCCCAGCGCCTGTCCGACCACGCGGCGGATGATGTGCGGAATCTGCGTAGAGCTGGTCAGCACAATGCGTCCATTCTGCTCATAGGCAAAGCAGCCGTGATTTTCGATGTGGCAGTGCTGAACGGTCGGCGTTTCATACCAGCCCTCCACCTTGATCAGTCCCGGCTCTTGAATCGCTGCCTGATAGTCGCCAAGCCGAATGAACGTGTGGTTCAAAATGTTATTCGGGAAACGCTCATGCAGCTGCGGCGCGCCGTCCTTCATCGCTTCCTGCACGTCCAGAACGAACGGAAGCTCATCGTATTCCACCTTAATTGCACGCACTGCCTGCATCGCCGCAACCTCGTTGTCCGCAATAACGGCACACACATCGTCGCCGTAATAGCGCACGTGGCGGTTGAGCAGATGCCGGTCGGCCACGTCCTGATGGTGTGGATCCATCGACCATGGGTGACCTGCCGTGGGGAACGGGATATCCGGCACGTCAAAGCAGGTGATGATTTTTACAACGCCGTCAATCTTCTCCGCTTCGCCGGTGTCAACAGACTTGACATAGCCGTGGGCGATGGTGGCATGCTTGATTCGGACGTAAAGTGCGTCGGCCGGAACCAGATCCTCATAGTATTTGGTTCTGCCCGTTGCCTTGTCAAAGGCGTCAACGCGGACTTCGCTTTTGCCTACGATGGCCATTTTTTCGACCTCCATTTTCTCTTTGCCAAGCGGCAAATCGTGGAATATTTACAAAAACAGTTCCACTTTTCTGCTTCATTTGCTACAATTATACCATCTAAATTTACACTGGCAAAGCGTTTTCATTATTCTACTTTATAGATAACGCTTTTTTCGCGGTTGTCGAACGAAACCGCCGCTTCTTGACTTTTTTCATAAAAACAGGGTATACTGATTTGTAACAAATTACCGGAGGAACCAACCATGCCCACTTCATCTCCGCCGCGCATCGGCTGTCTTGTCATGGCCGCCGGAAACGCGCAGCGCTTTGGCGAAAACAAGCTCTCCGCCCATTTTCACGGTGCAACGCTTATCGAGCGTACGCTAAATGCCATTCCGTCAGAGCTGTTTTTCGCCGTCACCGTTGTCACACAGTATGAGCAGATTGAGCAGCTTGCCGCTGTGCACGGCTTTGCCGCCATCCACAATGCCCAGCCGGAGCTTGGCGTGGGACACACCATCCGCCTTGGCACAGAAGCGATGTCTGCCTGCGACGGCATTTTATATCTGGTGGCCGACCAGCCGATGCTCAGCATGAATTCCATCCGTCAAATTGTGGAGGCTTGGAAAAAAACGCCGCAGCAGATCGTCGGCGCGTCGCACGACGGCAAGCACGGCAATCCGAACCTCTTCCCCGCCCGCTTTTTCCCGGCACTGATGGCGCTGGAGGGTGACCGCGGCGGCAACCGCGTGATTATGGCAAATCCGGATGCATTTGTACCGGTGGAGCTCCCGGCGTTGGAGCTGGCCGACTGCGATACGCCGCAGGCGTTGGCAGAT
>CAKTUT010000076.1 GCA_934621665.1 uncultured Oscillospiraceae bacterium
GGCAGCCTCGGTCTGTCCGCCGTCAATCGACTGGATGCCGGAGCGGATAATCTCGGACAGATACGCGCCGGAGTTCAGTGCCAGCGCTACCACGCCGGGGAAGAAGCGGTCAAAGCGAATGAAGCCAAACAGCTTAAAGCCCGGCAGCACCTTGACATTGGCAAACACAACATAATAGATGATAAACAGCTGAACCAGCATTGGCGTTGCGCGGAAAATCTCCACATACGCCGAGGCCAGAAATTTGACCGGGTTAAAGCGGCTGAGCGCATAGGTCACGCCGCCGCGATTTTGCAGCCGCCGCTGAGAATCGGTAGAGAGAAAGCGGAACACATTGATGTCCGACAGCCGCGCCATGGCCAGCAGCAATGCCAGAATAAAGCCGAACAGAACGGTAAGCGCCGAAAGCGACACCGTGCATACAACGCCCTGCCAGAACAGCGTCATATACTGAAATGTTTTTTCAAATTTTGCAGCGGAAAGCATGGGCATACTCCTTTTTTGATTTCCAATTTACTGTACGCCAGCCGTCCATTGCTTTGCCCGGCAGCGGCGTTCAGCGCCGTTGAGCGGCCAAAATCCTCCCGTTTTGCGGGAGGATCTCGGCGGTCAATTGTCAGTTTTCTCTGATTTAATTGTAAGGCTTAACCCTCATAGTTGTCAAGCAGACCCTCATAGACGTTGCCGCTTGCCTTCTCATTGGCCTCGGCTACGAACTTATCCATGCTGCCGTCGGCAAGTGCTGCGGCGATGGCTTCGTTGACAGATGCAAGCAGCGCGTCGTTACCCTTGACTACGCCGATGGACGAACCCTCGGAGTCATACGGGACATCCAGCAGCACACACAGCTCGGGATAGTTCTGCGCATAGCTCAGAGCAACCGCCGTTTCGATGTACGCGCCGTCCAGCTTGCCGCTGAGAAGCTCGGCAACGATGTCGGTGACCTTGGTCAGCTGAACGATATCTGCGTCGGGACTGTTGGTTTCTGCCAAATCAACCTGAATCGCGCCGGTCTGTGCGCCGATGGAGAATTCGGAGTTGTTGGTAGAGGCGAGGTCGGTGAATTTGTCCTTGTTGGACTGGACGCAGACAAATGACAGGCCGCCGGTGTAATAAATGTCGGAGAATTCCATCGAGTCAGCACGCTTTGGATCAGGCGACAGACCGGCCATGCCAAGGTCAACCGTACCGTTTGCAAGCTCGGCCAGCACACCGTCAAAGTCCATCGGGACGATCTCAAGCTCAAGACCGAGATAGTCGGCAACATACTGTGCCAGCGCCGGATCAAAGCCTGCCAGAACGGGATCGCCGTTGTCGTCGATGGCGTAGAACTCATACGGGGCAAAGTCGGGGCTGGTGGCCACGGTCAGCTTGCCGTCGGTGACGGTCTTAAGCGCTGCAGCTTCTTCTGCGGGTGCATCCGACGAAGCATCGGCTGCGGGAGTGTTGGCTGTGGAAGCGTCCGCCGCAGGTGTGTCAGCAGAAGTGGATTGGCTGGCGCAGGCGACCAGCGAGAGCACCATAACAATGCTCAGTACAATTGCAAGAATCTTTTTCATATTTGTTTCCCTCCAGAAGCGGTTTGTTTTTATGGTCGTAATTATACACATGATCTGCATAAAAATCAACTATTATTTGCATATCATTCTGCACAATCATATGCGTTACTATTGCTGATTCTCGGTTAAAACCAACATATTCGTGTATATATGCAAAAAATATGCATAAAATGAACGAGGTGCTCGATGTATTCATACCGCGCACCTCGTCTTTGATATTCATGTATTAATGTATATTATTCCGCCGCATTTTCTGTATAGCGCGACAAAAACTGCTGTGTGCGCGTTTCCTGCGGGTTTTCGATCACGTCATGTGCCGCGCCCTGCTCCACGATCACGCCGCCGTCCATGAAAATTACCCGGTCGGCAACGTCGCGCGCAAATGCCATCTCGTGTGTGACGATAATCATCGTCATTTTCTTCTGCGCAAGGCCGCGGATTACGCGCAGCACCTCACCCGTCAGCTCCGGGTCAAGGGCGCTCGTCGGCTCGTCAAAGCAAAGCACGTCCGGTGCAAGCGCAAGCGCACGCGCAATGGCTACGCGCTGCTGCTGTCCACCCGAAAGCTGGTGCGGATAGAGATTCATCTTTTCAGCAAGCCCCACATCGCGCAGCAGCTGCTCGGCCTGTTCCCGGATGCGTGCGTGAGCCTCCTTTTTTTCGCGCGCATAGTCTGCGCGTTCCTTTACCAGAAGCTCGCTTGCCAGCGTTACGTTTTGCAGCGCCGTATACTGCGGAAACAGATTGAAGTTCTGGAACACCAGCCCAAAATGCAGCCGCTTTGTGCGGATTTCCGTCTCTTTCTGCGTCTGCGGGTCGGCCGCGTCAAACAGCGTCTCGCCGTTTACAACGATTTTTCCCTCATCGGGGCGCGTCAGAAAATTAAGGCAGCGCAGGAGCGTCGTCTTGCCGCTGCCGGATGAGCCGATGATGGCGACCGATTCGCCCTTTTCCAGCGAAAAATTGATATCGCGCAGCACAACCGTCTTTTCATCAAACGACTTGCTCAGTCCCTGTACATCCAGTACCGCCATGTCAGCCCCTCCTCACGCCTTAAAATAGTCCAGCTTTCGCTCTGCCCAACCGAGCAGAAGTGTCAGCACGCCGCTGAAAATCAGATAGTATACGCCGGTAAAAAACAGCGGCCAGATTGCACCCGAGATGCCCTGCGAGCCTTTCATGAACGCCTGCCCGGCCCAGATAACCTCCTGCAAGGCGATAATCCGCGAGAGCGACGTGTCCTTGACCAGCGTGATAATCTCGTTTGCCATGGGCGGGACAATGCGCTTAATCATCTGAAGCAGCGTTACCTTGAAGAAAATCTGGCTCTTCGTCATGCCGAGCACCTGCCCGGCCTCCTGCTGTCCCTTGGGCACGCCCTGAATGCCACCGCGATAGATTTCCGAGAAATAGCAGGCATAGTTGAACACAAATGCCACGCTTGACGCGACAAACCGTCCGGTTTCGCCGCTGCCCCAGACGTTATTTTTCCAAACGAGACCGGGAAAGTAGTAGATTACCAGCAGCTGAAGCATCAGCGGCGTGCCGCGCACCACCCAGATCACCAGCCGCGTGATCAGCCGGATGGGCTTAAAGTCCGTAACGAACCACAGCCGAAGCTTCTGCCCCCACGTCAGCTTTGTATGTACGGGGAGGCTGCGTAGCAGCACTGGCCGCAGAAAGCCGAACAGCGCCCAGTTGCTCATTGAGCCGAACGAGATAATCAGCCCCAGCGGAATTGCCCCGATGAGCGTAATAAAAAACAGCTTGAGCGTCTGCAAAAAGCCAACGTTCAGCGCCTCGAATACAATAGGGAACTGCTGCGCAAATGTCGTCATGATAAGCTCCTGTCAATTTTGAGATTGGGAGAGAACACGCCGCTTCCCCGACAGGCTCTGCCGGGGAAGCTTCAAACGCGATCTGCTTTGCTGTGTGCGTTGTAAGGTCAAAAGGTTCTGACGCTTCAATCAATTATTGTGCAATCAGTGCGGCCTGAATGCCGTAGGTCTCGGCGCACGACTGCATCGAGCCGTCCTTGTAGCTGGCGGCAAAAAAGTCATTCAGCGCCTGCGCCAGATCGGACGATTTCCGGAAGCCAACGCCGTACTGCTCACCCTCGGCCTCATTCAGGCTAACCGTGAAGCAGAGGCTTTCATAGCCCGTTCCCGCGCCGACCATCGCACCCGCCATCAGCGAGTCGATAACCGCTGCGTCCGCGGTGCCTGCGGCAACTTCCATCAGCGCGGTCGCCTGATCCTTGACCTCGGTGAAGCTGTAGCCCAGCTTTTCCACTTCGGCCTTGCCGGCAGAGCCCGCTTCCACGGCAAAGTTCAGATCCTTGCATGCTTCCACGCTCTGGTAGGCATCCGCCTTGTCCGCCGGGACAATAACGACCTGTGAGTTGTTGCAGTAGGCATTGGAGCAGCTCATCGAACTTGTCACCTCATCGGTCAGCGTCATGCCGTTCCACACGCAGTCAATCGTCTTGGCGTCCAGCTCCATGATCTTGTTGTCCCAGTCGATTTCCACGAACTCCGCCTTTACGCCGAGCGACTCGGCAAAGGCCTTGGCCATGTCGGCGTCAAAGCCGATCCATTCGCCTGACTCGTTCTGATAGTCCATTGGGGCAAAGTCGGTAATGCCGACAACCAGCGTCCCTTTGCCCTTGACATAGTCCAGATCGCTGTCAGATGCGGTGGGCTTTGCCGCGCAGGCGGCCATGGTGAGCATCATGACGATGCAAAGTGCAATTGCGATTCCCTTTTTCATATTTGTGTCCTCCATTTTCCGGTAAAGTGAGTCCGACTGTCCATGATGTCGCTCATTAACTATCGTGATAATATATTAGCACGTTAGCATGATAAAGTAAATGCGCAAAATCGCACAACGTTTCGTGGCCAGCGCAGAGCAAATTGTGAAAAATGCTGTTTGCCATAGTTCGGAATCAGGCGCAATCATATTTGCTTAGCGCGCAAGACCATCTTGACACTCTTGTTATAATAATAAAGAAGAAAATTGATATTTGGAGTTGCTTCTATGCAAAAATTATGCGCAGCGGCACTTTTTTGCGCCCTGCTTCTTTCTCTTTGCGCCTGTGCTGCCACACCCAGCGCGCCTCAGCCGGATTGTATTGCCGCCACCACCTATCCGGTGTGGCAGTTTACCGTTGCTGTGACTGAAAATACCGATCTGAATGTTGAACGCGTGATTACTGAACCGGTGTCGTGCCTACACGACTACTCGCTGTCGGTTGCGCAGATGAAAGCACTTGAAAAATGCAGTGCCGTCGTCATCTCCGGCCTTGGACTGGAGGATTTCATGGCGGATGTGCTGCCCTCCGGCGATGCGCTGATTGACGCATCCGCCGGAATCGAGACGCTTTGCGCGGACGAGCACGAGGCCGGTCATGACCATCACGGCCATGATCACGGCGAGGCCGACCCGCACATCTGGCTTGATCCGGCGCGCGCGGCGCAGATGGTGCGGAATATCCGTGACGGTCTTTCGTCGCGCTATCCACAATACCGGGAAATATTTGCGCAGAACGCCGCGGCCTACTGTGACCGGCTCGCCGCACTGTCAGATGAAATCCATGATGGCTTGTCCAAGCTCTCCTGCCGTCAGCTTGTCACATTCCACGATGGCTTTTCCTACTTCGCCGACGCGTTCGGTCTTGAGATTGCCGCAGCCATGGAGGTGGAGGCCGGGAGTGAAGTGCCCGCCAAAGAGCTGGAAGAGATTGTCCGGCTGGTACAGCAGCTGGACATTCCCGCTGTCTTTGCCGAGCAGAGCGGCGATACCGCTGCTGCGTCCATCGTTGCAGGCGAGACCGGCGCGCAGCTTTTGACGCTGGATATGGGCATGAGTGAGCGTGACTATTTTTCCGCTATGCGTCACAACTATGAAACGATCAAAGGAGCAATGGAATGATTCCCTATGTACACGACCACAGCGGCAGCTGTGAGCACGCCTGCTGCCTGAAAATCGAACATCTCGGCGTGCGCTTTGGCGCGCAGCCGGTTCTGGAGGACGTAAACCTCCATATCCACTGCGGCCAGATCGTTGCGCTCATCGGTCCGAACGGCGCAGGTAAGTCCACGCTCATCCGCTCGATTCTCGGCCAGCAGGCCTATACCGGCCAGATCACGTTTCACGCCGCAGGCGGCGCACAGCAAAAGCTGCGCATCGGCTATGTACCGCAGAGCCCTGCGTTTGACCGCGGCGATCCGGTCAGCGTTCTTGACCTGTTCTCCTGCTGCATCGGCACGCGCCCGGCGTTTCTGCGCCCCAAAAAGGCCATGCGGGAAAAGGTGCTTGCGTGTCTTGAAAATGTCCACGGACAGAGCCTGATCGACAAGCGCATCGGCACGCTCTCTGGCGGCGAGCTTCAGCGCGTGCTTCTGGCGCTGGCACTTGAGCCGATGCCGAACCTGCTGATTCTGGACGAGCCGCTTTCAGGCGTTGACGTGGAGGGCATGGAGCTTTTGATGGACATGCTGGATGAAATCCGGCACAAATTTGACCTGTCGGTTCTGATGACCACGCACGATTTTTCAATGCTGGAAAAGTACGCCGACCGCGTCGTCCTGCTGCGCGAGCGCATCCTGCGTCAGGGCACACCGCTTGACGTTTTGAACTCGAACGAGTTTGCGCAGGCATTTCATATGGGAGGAGGCGGTGCAAAATGAGCGTCTGGTATGCAATCTGTGACGCGCTGCGTCTGGACTTCTTGTCCATGAACTTTATGAAAAACGCGCTTTTGGCTGTGCTCTTGATGGCACCGCTGTTCGGCCTCATGTCCACGATGATTGTCACCGGCCGGATGAGCTTTTTCTCCGATGCGCTCGGCCACTCCGGCTTTACCGGCATCGCCATCGGCGTTCTTTGCGGCGCGGCGCTGCCGCTTGCGTGGGCGGTGGGACTGGCCGTGCTGTTTGCGCTGCTGTTTTCCTATGTCCGCAGCCGCACGAATCAGGCAGCCGATACCATCATCGGTGTATTTTCTTCCACCGCCGTAGCGCTTGGCATTTTTATCGCCACGATGGGTGGCGGCAGCTTTACAAAGTTCAACAAGTATCTGATCGGCGACATTCTGTCGGTCACACCGCTTGAAATCGGACTTCTGGCGCTGGTGCTGATGGGCGTGGTGATTTTGTGGATTGTTTCGTCCAATGCCATGACGCTCACGGCGATTCATCCGCAGCTTGCCTCGTCGCGCGGCCTGCGCGTCAAATGGAATCAGACGCTCTTTACCGTCTGCGTGGCCGTTGTCGTCACACTCGGTATGAGCTGGGTCGGTCTGATGGTCATCAATTCGCTTCTGGTTCTCCCGGCTGCCTCGTCGCGCAACATTGCACGCAACCTGCGCGAATATCATTTGCTTTCCATTCTGGGCGCGCTGTTCTGCTCGCTGGCCGGACTGATTACCGCCTATTATCTCGGCTGCTCCGCCGGTGCGGCCGTCGCACTGTATCTGGCGGCGTATTTTGCCGTGACGTTCTGCTTCCGCGGCAAGCGGGCATAGAAAGCAATCAACCCGTACCGCCTGCTCGTTCATTTACAAATTGTCCACTTTCTTTTCAGGAAATATGGTATACTATGATCATAAAAAAAGACTGGAGGAAGCAATTATGACAGTCATTACAAAGGATAACTTTAACACCGAGGTATTACAGGCCGACAAGCTGGTGGTTATGGACTTCTGGGCATCGTGGTGCGGCCCGTGCATGATGCTCAAGCCCATTTTTGAGGAGCTCAGCGGCGAGCTGCCGCAGGTCAAGTTCTGCAAGCTGGACGTGGATGAGGAGCGCGAGCTTGCCATTGAATACGGCATTGAGAGCATTCCTACGCTGCTGTTCTTCAAAAACGGCAAGGTTGTGCATAAGCTCATCGGCCTGCGTGGCAAGGACGAGCTGCGTGCCGAGATTGAGGCGCACGCATGAAAGTACGTCTGAACGAGGATAAAGAAGTTGTAGCGCGGGTCAAGGAAGGACTCAAGCGCACAGGCGGCTATTGCCCCTGCCGGCTTGAGCGCAGCGAGGACACAAAGTGTATGTGCCGCGAATTCCGCGAGCAGATCAAAGATCCAAATTTTGAGGGCTATTGCCACTGCTATCTTTACTACAAAGAAAAGTGAGCAGAGCCTCTGACGCAGCTAAAAATAGAACGCACCTACGCATTTGCCGGAAGATTTCCGACAGAAATGTAGGTGCGTTTCAATTTTTACAAGGGGCGGACAGCGTCATCTGTTGCTAGGGTGTATCTGAAAACACCCAACGCACCCGGACAGCGGGTCTTTTTGCGGTGTGCCGCGTCATTTTTCCTTGAAATACGTCAGTATTCCTGCGAAAAAATGTCTTGCTCAACGCAAAAATCCCTCGCTGCCGGTCACATCATGAGTTTTCAGATACACCTTAAGAGGAGGAGCTACATGAAAACAGGTAAAAAGGGCACTGCAAGACGTGTCATTTCCATCGTCCTTGCGGTTTTGATTCTGGGCTCGCTTGTTTCCGGCGCGCTTGTCGTGCTGGTCAACGCCGCAAGCTCCAGCGAAATTAAAGACGAACTGGTTGCGCT
>CAKTUT010000077.1 GCA_934621665.1 uncultured Oscillospiraceae bacterium
GTTTCTGGCAAAGGATGCAGATCCGGGGCTGACCGAGCCGCTTGCCAAAAGCAGCCGGGAGGCCGGAATTGAGCCCATATGGGCTGCGTCGATGCAGGAGCTTGGCAGTGCCTGCGGAATATCCGTTGGTGCGGCGGCAGCCGCCATTTTGCGCTGACGCGCCATAATCTGGTCCCAACGGAATATCTTTGATATTTCGGGATAATAATAAACGCTGTCAAACAGCAACACTTGAGAAAGGAGGAAAATGAATGCCTACTTTTAATCAGCTGGTAAGAAAGGGCAGAGAACAGTCCACCTACAAGTCCACTGCTCCCGCTCTGCAGAAGGGTATCAACACCCTGAAGAACCGCACGACCGATCTGTCTTCTCCGCAGAAGAGAGGTGTCTGCACTGCTGTTCGTACCACCACCCCGAAGAAGCCGAACTCTGCTCTTCGTAAGATCGCCCGTGTGCGTCTGACGAACGGCTATGAGGTTTCCGCTTACATTCCCGGCGTCGGTCACAATCTGCAGGAGCACTCTGTCGTGCTGATCCGCGGCGGCCGTGTCAAGGATCTTCCTGGCGTCCGTTATCACATCATCCGCGGCACGCTTGACACGCAGGGCGTCCAGGGTCGTATGCAGGCTCGTTCCAAGTACGGCGCGAAGAAGCCCAAGGCTGGCAAGAAGAAGTAATCTTCCCGGCACCTATTGCACTGATGCCTTTTTGCAAGGCAACGCCTTGCTGAGAGTTTTTATAGATTGTAAAACCTCTTGGCAGGCACAAAGAACGGAGGATGCAATGCCTCCGAAGTACCTATGAAATCATTTTATGAAGGAGGGAAGCAAAGTGCCCAGAAGAGGTAATGTTCCCAAAAGAGAAATTCTGCCGGATCCGATCTACGGTTCTGTTCTGGTGACGAAGCTTGTCAACAGCATCATGCTGGACGGCAAGAAGGGCGTCGCACAGAAAGTCGTCTACGGCGCTTTCCAGATCGTAGAAGAGAAGACCGGTAAATCTGGTCTTGAAGCTTTCCAGCAGGCCATGGAAAATATCATGCCCGCTGTCGAAGTCAAGACCCGCCGCGTCGGTGGCGCCAACTATCAGGTGCCTATCGAGGTGCGCCCGGCCAGACGCCAGACCCTTGGCCTGCGCTGGCTGACAACTTATAGCCGCAACAGAAGTGAGAAGACCATGAAAGAGCGTCTTGCCGGCGAGATCATGGATGCCTGCAACAACACGGGCTCCGCAGTCAAGAAGCGCGAGGATACGCACAAGATGGCCGAAGCCAACAAGGCTTTCTCTCATTTCCGCTGGTAATTACAAAAGGAGAGCAAAATGCCAAGACAGTTTTCACTTGAGAATACAAGAAACATTGGCATCATGGCACACATCGACGCAGGCAAGACCACGACTACGGAGCGTATCTTGTTCTACACCGGTGTGAACTACAGACTTGGCGAGACCCATGAGGGCACGGCCACCATGGACTGGATGGAGCAGGAGCAGGAGCGTGGCATCACGATCACCTCTGCCGCTACCACCTGCCACTGGAAAGGCGTCCGCATCAATATCATTGATACCCCGGGTCACGTTGACTTCACGGTCGAGGTTGAGCGTTCGCTGCGCGTGCTTGACGGTTCTGTAACTGTTCTGTGCGCCAAGGGCGGTGTTGAGCCCCAGACCGAGACTGTATGGAGACAGGCCGACAAATATCATGTTCCCCGTATTGTGTATGTCAATAAAATGGACATGATGGGTGCCGATTTCTTCAATGTCCTGAAGATGATGGACGAGCGTCTCAAGTGCGTCGCAGTTCCGCTTCAGCTGCCGATCGGCGCGGAAGAAAGCTTCCGCGGCGTCATTGACCTGATCAAGATGAAAGCCTATGTGTTCTACGATGAGCTGGGCAAGGATATGCGCGAGGAAGAAATTCCTGCGGATATGCTGGATCAGGCAAAGTCGTACCGTGACCATATGCTGGAGCAGATCTCGGACCAGGACGAAGAAATCATGATGCTTTATCTTGAGGGTGAAGAAATCCCTCAGGAAATGATCCGTACGGCGCTGCGCAAAGCCACGATTGCCAACAAGGTAATCCCGGTTCTCTGCGGTTCTTCCTACAAGAACAAGGGTGTACAGGAGCTGCTTGACGCGATTGTCGAGTATTTGCCGTCGCCTTTGGACAAGCCCGCCATTACGGGTACAAACCCCAAGACCGGTGAGGAGGAAGAGCGTCCCGCTGATGACAGCGCGCCGTTCTCTGCACTGGCCTTTAAGATCGCCACCGACCCCTATGTTGGTAAGCTCGCGTTCTTCCGCGTCTACTCCGGTTCGCTGGAGGCTGGCAAGACCGTTCTGAACACCAACAAGAACGTCCGTGAGCGTATGGGCCGCATTCTGCTGATGCACGCGAACCACCGCGAAGATCTGCCCTGCGTTTATTCCGGCGATATCGCTGCGGTTGTGGGTCTGAAGAACACCACCACCGGCAATACGCTGTGTGACATGGATCACCCGATCATTTTGGAGTCCATGGAATTCCCAGAACCGGTTATCCGTGTGGCGATTGAGCCCAAGACGAAAGCCGGCCAGGAGAAGATGGGCATCGCGCTGGCAAAGCTGGCAGAAGAAGATCCCACATTTAAAACCTACACCGATGAAGAAACCGGCCAGACCATCATCGCTGGTATGGGTGAGCTTCATCTGGAAATCATTGTTGACCGACTGCTCAGAGAGTTCAAGGTTGAGGCCAATGTCGGCGCACCGCAGGTTGCCTATAAGGAGACCATCAAGAAGAAGGTCAACCAGGAAACCAAGTACGCCCGTCAGTCCGGCGGTAAGGGTCAGTATGGCCATGTTAAGATTACCGTTGAGCCGAACGAAAGCGGCAAGGGCTTTGAATTCATCAACGCCACCGTTGGCGGCTCGATCCCCAAGGAATACATTCCTGCGGTTGAGCAGGGCGTCCGCGGCGCTATGGAATCCGGTGTTCTGGCCGGCTTCCCGGTTGTTGACGTCAAGGTCACACTGTATGACGGCTCTTATCACGAGGTTGACTCCTCTGAAATGGCGTTTAAGATTGCCGGTTCTATGGCATTCAAGGAAGCCTGCCAGAAAGCGCAGCCCGTTGTGCTTGAGCCGATCATGAAAGTCAGCATCATCGTTCCCGACGAGTATATGGGCGATGTTATCGGCGACATTTCCAGCCGCCGCGGCAGTGTCCGTTCGCTCGAGCCGCGAAATGGCGCACACCAGATCGACGCATGGGTTCCGCTGTCCGAGATGTTTGGCTACGCAACCAATCTGCGCAGCCGCACGCAGGGTCGCGGTCAGTTCTCGATGGAACCCAGCCACTACGTTGAACTGTCCCAGAGCCTGACGGACGAGGTCGTCCGCAAGCGCAAGGGCGTGTAAATGATGCTGCGGAGACATTGTTTGTCTCCAAGCCCTAAAAACCTCTTGTCAAATGCGGAAGTTTCGTGTATGATGAGATGGATGTAGAAAATTTAAATAACCACCCATTTTAAGGAGGATATTTTCAATGGCGAAACAGAAGTTTGTTAAAGACAAGCCCCATGTAAACATCGGCACCATTGGTCATATCGACCATGGCAAGACCACGCTGACCGCTGCAATCACGAAGTATCTCGCATTCTTCGGCGATGCAGAGTACACCGACTATTCTTCCATCGACAAGGCTCCGGAAGAAAGAGAACGTGGTATCACGATCAACACTGCTCACGTTGAGTATCAGACCAACGACCGCATCGGTCACAACTACAAGACCGGTGAGGACAACTACCAGATCAAGGGTCGTCACTACGCCCACGTTGACTGCCCGGGCCACGCCGACTATATCAAGAACATGATCACCGGCGCTGCTCAGATGGACGGCGCTATCCTGGTTATCGCTGCTTCCGACGGCCCCATGGCTCAGACCAAGGAGCATCTGCTGCTTGCCCGTCAGGTTAACGTTCCTTCCGTTCTGGTCTTCCTGAACAAGTGCGACCAGGTCGACGACGAAGAGCTCCTCGAGCTCGTCGAGATGGAAGTCCGCGAGACCCTCGACTTCTACGGCTTCCCCGGCGACGACACCCCCATCATCCGCGGCTCCGCTCTGAACGCTCTGGCTTCCGAGTCCACCGACCCGAAGGCTCCCGAGTATGCTTGCATCGAAGAGCTCATGCAGGCTGTTGACACCTGGATCCCGACCCCGGACCGCAAGGCTGACCAGCCCTTCCTGATGCCGGTCGAGGACGTCTTCACCATCTCCGGCCGTGGCACCGTCGCTACCGGTCGTGTCGAGCGTGGCGTCATCAAGAAGAACGAGCCCGTCGAGATCGTTGGCCTGGCAGACGAGAAGAAGTCCACCGTCGTCACCGATATCGAAATGTTCCACAAGCTCATGGACTACGCTGAGGCTGGCGACAACATCGGCGCTCTGCTCCGCGGCATCGACAAGAAGTCCATCGAAAGAGGCCAGGTCCTGTCCAAGCCCGGCTCCATCCATCCGCACACCAAGTTCGTTGGCCAGGTCTACGTTCTGTCCAAGGACGAAGGCGGCCGTCACACCCCGTTCTTCAACAACTATCGTCCGCAGTTCTACTTCAGAACCACTGACGTTACCGGCATCATCTCCCTGCCCGAAGGCGTTGAGATGTGCATGCCCGGCGATAACATCGACATGAACGTTGAGCTGATCACCCCGATCGCTATCGAAAAGGGTCTTCGCTTCGCTATCCGTGAGGGTGGCCGTACGGTCGGTTCGGGCGTTGTTATCTCCATCAACGAGGACTAATTCCCGGTAATAAGTAATAAAAGAGGATGCTTCGGCATCCTCTTTTATTTTTGCAAAAAATTTTGGCTCTGCCGCGAAGTGACACAATCCCCGCTGCTGTCTGTGCGAAAATGGCGGCAGGGAGGGAGCAAAATGAGAAAATACTTGGTTCGCGGCGCAGTGCTGCTTCTGGTTTCGCTGCTTTTGATATTCAGTGCAAACGCGGCGGGTGAACGGGTTTGGCATGAGGCGTATCTGGGCGGTTATCCGGATGGCACGATTCGACCGGAGGCAGTCATAACGCGCGCGGAGCTGGCGCAGGTGCTCTATCGGATGATGGATGCAGGTAGGCGTGCGGAGCTGGACACGCACGATACGTGCTTTCTGGACGTCATGCCGAATCACTGGGCGTACCGCGCGGTGACGGCGGCGACAGAGCTTGGCGTAATGTATGGCTTTGACGACGGAACATTCCATCCGGACGATGGCGTGAGCCGAACACAGCTGGCGCTGATTTTGACGCGCATTGTGCATGTCTCGGCGGCAAACGGCGCGATGCCGGATCTGGCGGCGCGCTGGCAGGCGCAGGAGATCAGTTTTACGGCGGAAAACGGATGGGTGATGGGCTATGACGGCGAGAAATTTGTACCGGACGAGCCGCTCACGCGTGCAGAATTTGCGCAGATCTTCAACCGTGTCCTTGGCCGCATGCCGCGAAGTGTGGACGATCTGATGGTTGGCATGACGCTGTGGAGCGATAACGGTGATACGGCGGCGTGGTACTTTTTCGATTTGCAGGAGGCAGGCTGCAGCCACGCTGCGGAAACGTGTGCAGATGGTGAGCGCTGGACGGCGCTTGGCTAGGGCTGGTTGAGACTGGGAAAATAGTGATAGCTTTTTTTACGCAAATCCGTTATACTGAGAAAAAGAGAAAAACAGGAGGCGCGATATGAAAGGAATCGTTCTGGCCGCGGGCAAGGGTACGCGGATGTATCCGATGACGCTGCCGGTGTGTAAGCCGCTGCTGCCGGTCTATGATAAGCCGCTGATTTATTACCCGATTTCTGTTTTGATGCAGGCGGGCATTCGGGATATTCTGATCATCGTCCCGCCGGATGAGATGTACGCGTTCGTCAAGCTGCTGGGCGACGGCTCAGACCTTGGCCTGCGCATTTCCTACCGGATTCAAAAGGTGCAGCGCGGCATTGCTGACGCATTTATCATCGGCGAGCAATTCGCCGACGGGGATGAAGTCTGCTTGATTCTGGGCGACAATATTTTCTGCGGCAGCGGCTTTGCCGGATGCTTCCGCGAGGCGGCGGACGCGGCAAAGCGGGGCGGCGCGGTGGTATTCGGATATCCGGTGGAAGATCCGCGTCCGTTCGGCGTGGTGGAGATGGGCGCAGACGGCCGTGCGCTTTCCATTGAGGAAAAGCCGCAGCATCCCAAGTCCAACCTGATTGTGCCGGGACTGTATTTCTATGACGGAAGCGTCTGCGCGCTTGCGCGCACGCTCAAGCCATCGGCGCGCGGTGAGCTGGAGATCACCGACCTCAACCGCATCTATCTGGAAAAGGAGCAGCTGCGCGTTGTGCGTCTGCCGGACGAGATTACGTGGATGGATGCAGGCAATGCCCGCAGCCTTTTGCGTGCGGCGGACATGGTCATGCAGCACCAGAAGCAGACCAGCCGGCAGATTGCCTGCCTGGAGGAGGTTGCGTGGCGCATGGGCTTTATTCCGAAAGAGCAGATGCTGGCGCTTGGTCAGTCCATGAAGCAGACAGACTATGGACAGTATATTCTGTCACTTTAAAATTGCACAAAACACGTTCAATAACAGACAAAGACCGGCTGCGAACGCGGCCGGTCTTTGTCTATGTTCGACGAAAAATGATAATTTTTCGCCAATGGCGAACGCTCAGCAAAAGTTCAGCCTTTCGGAAACATCCCCCGGAAAGGCGGACTTTTGAACGTTCAGTAGACGCGAAAGCGCGGGAAATGCCGAAAACGCGCCACATCTGGCACACTGCGCTGGCGCTTGCCAAGACTCTGACGGTATGATATGATTGATACATGGATCGACGGTTCGATGTGATCGAATCGCGAAAAGAAAGAAAAGGAGTGTCATTATGGAGAAGAGATTCCACCTGAAAGAGCACGGCACGACTGTCCGTACTGAGATCATGGCCGGTATCACCACGTTTATGGCGATGGCCTACATCCTGATGGTCAACGCCGGTATGTTCGCAGATCTGGGCACGGTAAGCTATGGCGCGATTTATATCGCAACTGCAATTTCTGCAGTGATCGGTACGGTTCTGATCGGCCTGCTCGCAAATCTGCCGCTGGCACAGGCTTCCGGCATGGGCCTGAACGCGTACTTCGTCTACACGGTCTGCTTCGGCCTTGGCCTGAGCTACGCAAACGCGCTGGTCATGGTTCTGGTTGACGGCATCGTGTTCGTCCTGTTGACCGTTACCGGTCTGCGCAAGGTCATCTTTGATGCCATCCCGCAGGCAGTCAAGGTCGCTATCTCCGCCGGCATCGGCCTGTTCATTGCATTCATTGGTATGCAGAACGCCGGTCTTGTCGTTGCAAATCCCTCTACGCTTGTCAATCTTGCTTCGTTCAACGTATTCTCCGGTGAAGCAACCTGGGCAACCGTTTTCCCCCTGCTGCTGACGATCATCACGGTCTTTGCCATCGGCGCAATGTCCAAGAAGAAAGTCAAGGGCGCTGTCCTGTGGGGTATCCTCGGCTCGGCTGTTGTCTACTACATTGTCGGCTTGATTACCATCCCCGAGTTCTATGCCACCGCGGTTGCACCCAACCTGTCGTCTGACTTCTTCGGCGCGTTCAAGGACTTCGGCTCGCAGGCATTCGGTAAGGTCTTTACCGAGGGCTTTGACTTCTCCGCCTACATCTCCGCCAACGGCACTGGCGCGTTCATCGTCATGTTCGTCACCTCGATGCTTGCGTTCTGCATGGTTGATATGTTCGATACGCTTGGCACGCTGTACGGCGCTTGCGCCTGCGGCAACATGCTGACCGAGAAAGGCGACGTTCCCAACATGGACAAAGCCATGCTGGCTGACGCTATTGCCACCTGCACTGGCGCTGTCTGCGGCACGTCCACTGTTACTACGTTCGTCGAATCCTCCGCTGGCGTTGCCGAGGGCGGCCGTACCGGTCTTGCCTCCATGGCTACCGCTGCGCTGTTCTTCATCGCCATGTTCCTTGCGCCTGTTGCACAGCTGATCCCCACCTACGCCTGCGCCGCTGCACTGATCTACGTCGGTGTTCTGATGATGAGTAACGTCCGCAGCATCGAATGGGACGATCCCGCTGCTGCAGTT
>CAKTUT010000078.1 GCA_934621665.1 uncultured Oscillospiraceae bacterium
GTATAAGGGCATGGCTCCCGACCATCCGCAGAGCTACCGCCGCTTCATGCAGGAAAACCTGTTTGACCACATCTCCATCAAGCCTGAAAACACCATCGTTCCCGACGGTCTGGCAACTGACATCCCCGCCATGTGTGAAGCGTATGAGCGCAAGATCGAGGACTGGGGCGGCGTTGACTGCCAGCTGCTTGGCATCGGCCACGACGGCCACATCGGCTTTAACGAGCCGTGCGATGAGTTTCCCAAGATCACCCATGAGGTTCAGCTGACCGCCATGACGCGCGAGGCCAACAAGCGCTTCTTCAACTCCATCGACGAAGTCCCCACCGCTGCCATCTCCATGGGCATCGGCACGGTTATGGCCGCCAAGAAGATCGTCATGGTCATCACCGGCGCGGACAAAGCCGACATTCTGAACAAGGTATTCTTTGGCCCAGTCACGCCCGAGGTTCCCGGCTCGATTCTCCAGTTCCATCCCGACGTCACGCTGATCTGCGACGAGGCAGCCGCCTCCAAAGCGCCGCTGTAAGGAGAGCTTCATGAACTATCTTGGCATTGAATTTGCCCTTAAAAACCAGCCTCAGCTGGACGGGAGCTTTATCCCGTTCGGTGTGTGGGAGCGCGAATATCTCAAGGGCGCGGAAAAGCCGTTCAAAATCGCGGTTGAGCGCGAGGGCGGTCTGATTTCCGTATTTGAGACAAAGCTGCGCGGTGCGGACTTTGCCGATGCAAACTACCGCTACGCTGAGCGTTTTGTAAAGATGCTTCTTTGGAGCGTAGGCGGCTGGAAAGTCTACCTGTGCGGTGATGACGCGCTTGCAAAACGGATGCAGGACGAGTACCGCGAGGGCGGCAAGCGCGCGTTCGACGTGGGCTTTATGCAAGACGTATATGAGCGCCCGTTTGAAATTGTCATCACTGACGAGCAGGGCTTCCCCAAGGCGCATGAGCAGGCACGCAAGGTGGGCGGCCACACAAACGGCTGCCGCATTGGCTTTGATGCGGGCGGCTCTGACCGCAAGGTTTCGGCCGTTGTTGACGGCAAAACCGTCTACTCCGAAGAGGTCGTCTGGCATCCCAAGACGAGTGAAGACCCGCAGTATCAGTATGACGGCATCGTCGCCGCGTTCAAAACCGCGGCCAGCAAAATGCCGCGTGTAGACGGCATTGGCGTTTCGTCCGCCGGCGTATTCATCGGCAACGCGCCGATGGTCTCCTCCATCTTTATCAAAGTTCCCCGCAGCCGCCGCGAGGAGGTCAAAACGATCTATGACCGCGCGGCAAAGGAAATCGGCAACTTGCCCATCATTGTTGCAAACGACGGCGACGTGTCGGCGCTGGCAGGCTCGATGAGCCTTGGCGAGGGCGCAGTCATGGGTCTTGCCATGGGCACAAGCGAGGCCGTCGGCTACGTCAACCGCGAGAGCAACATTCTCGGCTGGTTCAGTGAACTGGCGTTTGCGCCAGTTGACCTGAACGAAAATGCCATGCGCGACGAATGGTCGGGCGATATCGGCGTTGGCTGCAAGTATTTCTCGCAGGACGCCGTAGCCAAACTCGCGCCCGCTGCCGGCATTACACTTGCCGAGACGCTCACCCCGGCAGAAAAGCTCAAGGAAGTGCAGAAGCTGGCCGAAAGCGGCCATGCGGGTGCGCTGGACATTTTCCGCTCCATTGGCGTGTATCTTGGCCATACGCTCTGCCTGTATGAGCGCCTGTATGACATCCGCAATCTGATTGTCCTTGGCCGTGTCGCGTCCGGCGTGGGCGGCGATCTGATCGTTGCCGAGTGCCAGCGTGTGCTCAGGGAAGAATACCCGGCACTGGCAGAAAAAATCCGCGTCATGCTGCCGGATGAGAATTTCCGCCGTGTCGGCCAGTCTATGGCCGCAGCCAGTCTGCCGGAGGTGTAAGAATGCTGTTCAAAAACGCAAACGTCTTTGTGGACGGCCGTTTTCAGCACGGCTCGTTCCGCGTAGAGGACGGCCGATTTACCGAGGTTCTGACCGCTGACGGCACAGACGGCGTGGATCTGGAAAACCAGTATGTGATACCCGGACTGATTGACGTGCACAACCATGGCAACTCCGGCGCGGACTTCTCCGACGGCGACTATGACGGCCTTGTTAAAATGGCAGGATATCTGGCCGCAAACGGCGTAACCAGCTTTGCACCCGCGTCCATGACGCTGCCCTACGAAGTGCTGGAGATCGCCTACAAAACGGCAGCAAAGCTCTATCACGCTGCCCCGGATGGCTGCTCCCGCCTGATGGGTATCCAGATGGAAGGGCCGTTCTTCTCGGAAAAGAAAAAGGGCGCGCAGAACGGCGCATACCTGAGAGACCCGGATTTTGCTGCGTTCAAAAAGCTCTATGACGCGTCTGAGGGTCTTATTCGCATTGCGGATGTGGCGGCGGAGCTGCCCGGCGCGGTAGAATTTACCGAGCAGGCAAGCAAGCTGTGCACCGTGTCCATCGCACATACTGACTGCACGTATGAGGACGCCAAGGCCGTTTTTGAAGCGGGCGCGCGCCATCTGACACATCTGTATAACGCTATGCCCGGTATCCACCACCGCAAGCCCGGCCCGATCGGTGCAGGCAGTGAGCGCGAGGATATCGTCGCGGAGCTCATCTGCGACGGTCAGCACATCCATCCCAGCGCCGTGCGCATGGCCTTTAAGCTCTTCCCCGGCCGTATCTGCCTGATCTCCGACGCACTGCGCTGCTGCGGCATGCCGGACGGACAGTATACGCTCGGCGGACAGGACGTGTTCCTCAAGGACAGCATCGCAAGACTTGCCGACGGCACGATTGCGGGCTCAGCCACGAACCTGTATGACTGCATGCGAAAGGCCGTGGACTTCGGCATTTCCAAGGAACAGGCCATTCTCTCCTCCACGATTGTCCCCGCAAGGGAAATCGGCCGCGCCGATGAGATCGGTTCGATTGCAAACGGCAAGCTCGCCGACTTCGTCGTCTGCGACGAAGCACTTGGCCGCAAGACCGTCTACATGGGCGGCAAAAAGCTGTAAGCACTCCGTTCAGCTTCCATCCAATCAGCGCGCCCGGAACGAATGTTCCGGGCGCGCTTTTTTGTCAATTTTCCGCAAAGAAACGCGCTTTTTGCGCATTTTTGCAAAATTGTCCAAAATCATTTACAAATGCGCCCTTGATTTTAAAATTTCTGCATCCTATGATATTTCGAAATGAAACATACGGAAAAGGGACTTGTATCATGGATAACATCTGGCAAAACGCCTCCCCCATTCCCACCGGTCTGACTGCCGCCGAGGTGCAGTCGCGCGTGGCGCAGGGGCTTGTCAACGAAACCGAGGATACCGGCGGCAAAACGGTTGGCGAGATCATCAAATCAAACGTTCTGACCTATTTTAACCTGATTTTCTTCATCATCGCCATCGTGCTGTGCTGCGTCGGCTCCTATCGAAATCTGACGTTTGTGCCGCTGGTGCTGGCAAATACGCTCATCGGCATTGTGCAGGAGCTGCGCGCGCGGCATATTCTGAACAAGATGAGCCTTTTGAACGCGCCGCATGCGCTTGCCGTGCGCGACGGCATCGAACAGAAGCTTGACGCAGACGAGCTGGTGCAGGACGACGTGATTATTCTCTCGGCGGGCGACCAGATCTGCGCCGACGCGGTGGTGCTTTCCGGCAGTGTGCAGGTAAACGAATCGCTTCTGACCGGTGAGGCGGACGAAATTGAAAAAACGGAGGGCGCGGAGCTGCTCTCAGGCAGCTTTGTGGTCTCCGGCCACTGCTATGCGCGGCTGGTCAAGGTTGGTGAGGACGCGTACATCGCGAAGCTCACCCGGCAGGCTAAGGCGCAGGGCTCGAGTGCTGAGTCTGAGATGATCCGCTCGATCAACCAGATCGTCAAATGGGCGGGCATCGCCGTCATTCCCATCGGTGCGCTGCTCTTTTTCCAGAGCTATTACTATAATCACGAAACCATTCAGCGTGCAGTTGTCTCCGCTGTGGCGGCGGTGCTCGGCATGATCCCGGAGGGGCTTTATATGCTGACGACGATTGCGCTGGTACTCAGCATGATCCGTCTGGCACAAAAAAAAGTGCTGCTGCACGATATGCACAGTATTGAGACGCTTGCACGCGTGGACGTTTTATGCGTGGACAAAACCGGTACAATCACGCTACCCGATATGTGCCTTGACACCATCTGTCCGCTGGGCGCACACGAGGCGCAGGAAGCCGCGTCCATCCTCTACAGCTATGCGCGTGCCTCCATCGACAATAACGCCACCATGCAGGCGCTGCGCGCCTGGTGCGAGACGCAGCCGTCCATGACGGCGCTGTCTGCCAAGGGTATGCGCCCGTTTTCTTCGGCGGACAAATACGGCAGCGTCACATTTGAAAGCGGCGAGTATCTTCTGGGCGCGCCGGAATTTATCCTGAAAGATGCGTTCTCCGCCGTGGCGGACGCGGTTGCGCCGTATACGGAAAAGGGCTTTCGCGTGCTGCTGCTCGCAAAACGCACGGAGGGGCAGATGCCCGAACCCATCGCACTGATTACGCTGACCAATCCCATCCGCGAAAGCGCACCGGAGACGTTCGCCTATTTTAAAGAGCAGGACGTCACGGTCAAGGTCATCTCCGGCGACAATCCCGCCGCTGTGTCCGAGATTGCGCGGCAGGCGGGAATCGAAAACGCCGACCGTTATATCGACGCGTCCACGCTTCAGTCTGACGAGCAGCTTGCAAGCGCCGCCGAACGTTACACCGTCTTTGGCCGCGTCACGCCGCAGCAAAAGCAGCTTCTGGTGCATGCACTGCAAAACGCCGGCCATACCGTCGCCATGACCGGTGATGGCGTCAACGATATTCTGGCCATGAAAGACGCGGATTGCAGCGTAGCTATGGCCTCGGGCAGTGAGGCCGCCGCGCAAAGCGCGCAGGTGGTGCTGCTCGACTCAGACTTTGCGCGGATGCCGGAGGTCGTGTTTGAGGGACGGCGTGTGGTCAACAACATCCAGCGCTCGGCAAGCCTGTTTTTGGTCAAGAACATCTTCTCGCTCCTGCTGGCGCTGTTTTCGGCCATCTCGCTGATTACCTATCCGCTTGAGCCGTCGCAAATCTCGCTCATCAGCTCGTTTACGATCGGCATTCCGGGCTTTTTGCTGGCGCTTGAACCGAACAGAGCGCGTATTCAGGGCAGATTCCTGAAAAACGTCCTGCTCAAGGCGCTTCCTGCCGGTCTCACTGACGTTCTGGCTGTTGGCGCGCTCGTTGTCTGCGGTGAGGTGTTCGGCCTGCCAAAGGATGATATTGCCACCGCCTCCACGATGCTTTTGTCTGTTGTGGGCTTTATGATTCTTATCCGTATCAGCCATCCCATGACGCCGATGAAATACGGCATTCTGGCCGTGAATGTACTGGGGCTAATTTTCTGCGGCATTTTCCTCAATCAGCTCTTTGCGCTCAGCGCCATGTCGCAGATCTGCGTGCTTTTGATGATCGTATTTGCCTTTGCCGCCGAGTCGATCTTCCGCAATCTCAGCTGGTGCGTGGAAACCGTCACTGTCAAGCTAGACGCGCACCGCACGGCCAAAGCGCTTGACCCCGCCGCGCAGAAAAAGACGCGCAAAAAGCAGTCCCAGAAAGTGAAAAAGCAGAAATAAGCAGCTCCCGCCGGGCAAGCGCCCCGGCGGGAGTTTTGCGCGCAGCAGCGGTAGATCTGACTGATTTTCACGCGGCTGTCATGATATGAGGAAAAACGAACCAGCGGAAAATATCCGCGCGTTTTTAAACGGCAGACCGCAGAATGTGGTGAATCCATAAGGTTACCTGTCTCCGGCACATTGTGCCTTTTTCAAACGCGATCCGCTTCGCTGGGTTCGCGTTTGAGCGCTTGCCAGAAATACTTTTTTGACAAGCGCAAAAAATCCAGAAGCCATATGGCTCCTGGATTTTTTGTTTCCGCTTATTTCTCGTACAGACTGACAAAGCGCAGCAGAATTGCCGCAACCTCCGCACGCATCGCCGTGCCCTGCGGGGCAAGCGTATTCGCGCTGCGGCCGTTAATCAGACCTGCGCCAACAGCCCAGTGCATCGCAGTCACTGCCCAATCGGACACCTTGTCCGCGTCGCTGTAGCGGCTGAGCGAAGCCGATACGCGCACATCATAGCCTTTCATCACTGCATAGCGGTAGAGAATTGCCGCCAGCTGTTCGCGCGTCACGCTGCCGTCCATGTTCGTGCCGTCGGAAATACCGTTCGTCATCGCCCATGTGCGGCCCGCGGCGTACCACGGATTGCTGCCCGCAGTCTTGACATCGTCCAGACGCGCAAGGATCGTCACGACCATGCCGCGCGTGGTGTCGTCGCTCGGCGAGAATTTCGTCGCGGACGTACCGCTCATCAGGCCCTTTTCATACGCGCCTTTGACTGCCGCAAAGAACCAGTCTGTGCGCGTCACATCGCTGAATGGAAGCTTCACAGTGTCCGTCTTGCCGGTGTCAGGCTTGGCGGGCTTCGCCGGCGTAACCGGCGTGACCGACTGCGTCAGCTTCGGAAGCGTAACGCCGGTCAGAACCTGAGTCTGCGCCCAGTCCTCGGTAAACACCGCGGTATAATCCGCACTGCCCGTCTCGGTATAGGTCGGCTTCTTCGTGATCGTCTCGGTCACAGTCGCATTTGCCGTCTGCTTGTGCGTGCAGCCGGTTCTGGTGCAGCTGCGCGTCGCCGTGCAGGACTTGTGATCGCTCGACCATGCATAGACGGTGCTGCCGTACGCATGACCAAGCGCATTCAGCGTGATCGTCTTGGTCTGCGTTTCAAACTTCGCGTTCGCGAATGTCGCGGTGTAGACCGTTTCGCCTGCTGCGTCGCAGGTTGCAGGC
Source organism: uncultured Oscillospiraceae bacterium (assembly GCA_934621665.1). GTDB lineage: Bacteria > Bacillota > Clostridia > Oscillospirales > Oscillospiraceae > CAG-170. The sequence goes on from CAKTUT010000078.1 coordinate 6,877, forward strand.
GTCGTCTGGCTGGTTGCGTTTACGGTCTCGGTGAGCTTATGGCTTGCATCGTGCGAGCAAACCGTCTCTGCCGTGCAGCTATAGCCATCGGCCGTCTGTGTCCATGTGTAGCTCGGCGTGCCATAGTCATGGCCAAGCACCGTGCCGGTGATCGTCTTGGTCTGGGTCTCAAATGCTTCGTTCGTGAACGCTGCGGTGTAGACCACCTCGCCCGCCGTCTCACAGGTTGCGTCCTTGGACGTGCTGGTAACAGTCGCGTTCTCGCTGAGCGTATGGCTTGCGTCGTGCGAGCAGACTGCCTCTGCCGTGCAGCTGTAGCCGTCAGCCGTCTCCGTCCAGGTATAGCTTGCCTTGTAGTCGTGACCGAGCGGATTGCCGACCGGCTGACCGGCTTCCACAACCTTACCGCAGACCGAGCAGACCTTGGAGGCCGTATGCGCGGGTTCGGTGCAGGTTGCTTCCGTTGCGCCGGACTCCACAATGGTATGTGCCTTGGCCGCTTTCTGCCACTTGAGCGGCGGGAACTCGTTGCAGCTATCGTCAAACTTGTCGCCAAGCTTGTCCGCAGCCTGTTTCAGTTCCGCTTCCGTCAGCTGCGTAACGCCGGTCTGTGCGCTGTTCAGGGCGTAGCAGTTCGTTGCTTTGATCAGCGTTCCGCCAAAGACCGCAGATGCGTCAGTACCCTTGGTGTTCGTCACCGTACCGGCATTGTAGCAGTTCGCAATCGTTATGCTATTCTTTGTTGTGCCGCCAACAAGACCTGCCACGTTCGTGCCGTTCGTTGTAGAAACCGCGCCGGTGTTGTAGGAATCCGTCGCTGCTACATTGCCGTTTGCGTAGCCAATCAGGCCGCCAACATAGGCTGACTTTGTGCTGGCATATGTCGAGGTAATTGCGCCGGCGTTATAGCATTCGCTGACGCTGCCCATTTTCATATCGCCAACAATTCCGCCCAACTTGCTGCCGCCCGACGCAATGTCGCCGGTATTCGCGCACTCTGTAATTGTCGAATTTGTCTTTACAGAGCCAACAATACCACCAACACAGCTTGCACCTGTATTGCTGTTGGAAACCTTGGCCTTGTTGGTGCAGCCCGTTACCGTGCTGCCGTCGCCAGCCAGCTCACCGACAATGCCGCCGGTCTTGAGGCCACTGGCAGAGATTTCGCCGCTGACGGTGCAGTCCTTGATGCTGCCATTGCTGTAGCCGCAGATGCCGCCGATGCTGTCAA